>NZ_JACHVB010000040.1 GCF_014230085.1 Ruficoccus amylovorans
CAAGAAGTAATAGCAGCTGACATGTTAAAGGAGGGTCTCGATTCGATGAGCGGAGCCACTTTTAACATTATCCCTGAGCCCCTGTATGCGGAGGAATTTAGGTCGATGCCAGTTTTAAGCGTAGGAAATACAAAACTCAAGGAGGCTAGTGGACTTCTCGTGCCTGAGCTTTCTGCAGAAGGCTACGCGCTTCAGGCCTCTGGTAATGCACTTTTTTTTACCGGAGGGGAACGCCGGGGGCCCATTAATGCTGTGATTGCATTTTTGGAAGAAGACTTAGGGTGTCGCTGGTATTCTCGCTTCGTGCCTGCCTATTATCCTTATGAAGAAGAGTTGACGGTATCGGTTGTTCCGCGGTCTTATTCGCCGATTTTGGAGATGCGTGATGTATATCATGTGGAGGCTCAGGATCCCGATTGGGCTATCATGAATCGGATCAGTTCGGCGGTGGATCCTTTGTCTTTGGAGATTCCTTCGGCATACGGAGGCATGCTTCGCTATCCAGGAAGACAGTTGTTTGCTCATACATTTTATCGATTGGCTCCAGCTAAAGAGTTACTCTCTAGTCATCCTGAGTATTTCGCTTTAATTAATGGGGAGAGGCAGTTTAATAATATATGCTTGAGCAATGAAGAGGCGCTGCGGATTGTTGCTGATAATGCAATTAAGATTCTTGATGCGGATCCTGATGCGCGTTTGTTCAGCATTTCGCAAAATGATGGATCAAGCGTTCTGTGCCGCTGCGAAGACTGTTTAGCATTTTCAGAAAAGGAGAATGATTCCGGGTTGCTTATCAATTTTGTGAATCAAGTTGCTGAGTTGATTCATCGTAAATACCCCGATGTGCAGATAAGCACCTTAGCTTATTTGCAGACATTCATGCCGCCGAAAACAATACGCCCTGATGGGGATACATTGATCTGGTTGGCAACAGATCGGCATGTCTGGCACAATAAATATTTTTATATTACCGAAACTGAAGAATTCCAAGAGGCTCTCGAATCATGGCGTGCTATCGGTGCCAAAATACACATCTGGGACTATACTTTTGGAGATAATGCTAATTGGCTAACACCGATTCCAAATTTCAAGGTCATTGAAGAAAACTTTAAATATTTGGTGGAGCAGGGGATTTCTGGTATCTTTTTCCAAGATAACTTCCTTAGTATAGGTGGTTCTCGTGCAACCATGAAGGATTGGGCATTGGCTAAGTTGGCATGGGACCCTACTTTGGAAATGGATGATTTGTTACGTGATTTTACTTTTGGTTATTATGGAGCCGCTGGCCCTTCGATCTGGAAGTATAATCAATTATTACATCAAGAATGGGAGTCATTTCACCGCTCTAACAGGCCTAACCAAGGTGCTGTGTTGCATCTTGATCGTGCATTTATCAATGAGGCGCTTGCTTTAATCGATCAGGCTAAAGCGGCAGTCATTAATGACCCTGTTCTATTAGCAGAAGTTGAGCGTGAAGAAACTTGCTTGCTGTATGCACGTCTAGAGAATGGTGTAACAAATTTGGCTGATAAAAAGGCTTACCTCGAGGACATGGATCAGTTCCGGAAATATGTCGAAAAATTCGAGATAAAGAGTTTCGCTGAGCCAACTTTAACAGATACGACTACAAAGTTTACTCAATGGAGAATCGGCATGAATCTGTTCGGTAAGGAAAATTGTTCCCCTAGTGTCATTGAGCTTCAGATTAAGGATGTATTACTCCCTAAGGTTGGAGCCGCAACCTGCCGTCTAACTGAAGAGCCATTATCAGATTCCGGCTATGCTGTTTATCAGCCAGGTATGTCAACTAATTGGTCGATTCAATGGGATCGTTCGGCTATCGATGACTATCGTACAACCGAGACTTATGTTCTGCAGTTAAGAGTCAAACTTGGGGATTTAACTGGATCTGGGAGTGTTTTGATGTGCGGTGTTTGGGATCCTGAAGTGGGATCTTTGCTTGAGCGAGAAATTGATTCCTCGGAGCTTTCTCAAGATGAATTCTCTTGGGTAACTGTAGGTGAAGTTAAATTGCCAGCAAGCAGCAGTTGGACCATTTATGCCGGTGCGGCTAAAGATTCTGTTGCTGATTACTTTTTACTGGAATGTGCTGAGCTGGTTCCTGAGAGTGAACTTGAAGGAGGTGTGTCGAATCTAAACCCTGCAAGCACTCATCCTGTTCTTGAGATGGCTGATGGCCACGCAACCTTCTCATTTTGTCGCGAGAGATTCGCGACGAATCTAACTTACGTAGTTGAGGTAAGCTCTGACTTGACATCATGGACAGAGATCTGGAGCAGTGCTAATGTCCCTTACGGTGGGGGAATTAGCCCGGTGGAGCGGATCACGGTTCAGGATCCGGTTCGCGATGCCAGTCTGAGGTTCCTACGTTTGAAAATTACCGAGTAATAGACTTATGCGCAAGCCAATGATGCCCCATCACCGCTCTGCTCAGCTGAAATACGCTAGTGATATTGAACGATCCAACCAATCCGGATTCGCTTTGATCATTGCCCTCTCCTTGATGGCATTCGTGTTGGCGCTATTATTGAGCATCACAACATTAGGCCACGTGGTCCGCGTTGAAAGTTCGCTCGCGTCCCAGCAAATTCAGAGTAATCAAGCGAAGGCGAACGCATTGCTCGCCCTGAATGTTGCCCTTTGTGAATTACAGAAATACGCAGGGCCCGATCAGCGAGTTACGGGCCGGGCGGATATCACTGCTTCGAGTAATTCAAATCAGATAACATACGAGAGCACGCTCCTCAATCCCTACCTTGTGAATTTGAATGAGACTCGACGCCGCTCTGTGCGGGGTGTCATGAAAAGAGATAGTCTTTATTTTTGGGATTTTTACTATCTTATTAATGACGAAATTTTTGACTCGTACTTCTTCTTGGCAATTTCACAATCCGGTGGGCTGGAGACGTTAAATCCACTATACAAAACGGACATATCCGCTCCAATAAATGAGCTTCGTAATTTTAACTTAGCGGCAAAGCATATCGAGCTTATAGGCGGCTTTAGCGTAAAATCGACCTCTGTCGATGCGTGGATGGCGCTGTTATCCGCTTATCGCGGTGTCCCCTACGGTACTTCTAATGATGATTCACTCTTCGCACGGTGTTCAAATCCAGCCGGTGAGTTAATCGCCGAAGCCGAACCCGAATCGGGAGATGCAGGCACGGCTTGTGGCTATCGTCGACTAACAGACATGCAAATTCAGAATCTAAGAGTGTAGACTTTAATGGAAGCTCGATTGCAATTGCTTATGCAGAGGAGGTTGTTTAGAGAGGTATTGACTATATGGATCCCACTATCGCTGCCGAAGATCTCCCGGCAGTAGGCTCAATTAATGGTCGGTTGGGTCGAAAATTTAAGGTTATCAGCTTAAGTGGTTAAGTGCGGATGAGATATAAATCAGTCAGGGCAGCATATCATGTGCGACCAATTATTATTTATGAACCGAACTCCTAAATTTATCTGGCTCTTTATTGCGGTACTTCTGCCTGGGGTTACTTTTTGTTTACATGCAGCTGAAATAGAGGCGAAAGAACCCATGATCCAAGCTAATTTCGTGGCAACAATGTGGGCGTTGCCTGTTCGGGACGAAGCTAGCCTTAAGCTATACTATATATCAGGCAAAAAGTATCTGCCTTTAGACTATCAATATAAGAGGCTCGGGCAACTACTGCGCTACCTAGGAGGACAGACTTTTGGCATCTACACAAAAGGTGTGAGCACCGATGGTCAGGGCGAGTATCAACTGCAGGGCAGTTGCACCTTACTAGAGCCGGACAGTATCTTTCTGTTTGTTATGCCTCAACCGGAAGCAGGTAAATTTAAACTGGCCGCTTTCGCTGTTTCCATCGAGCAGATTGGTGCTGGTAATTTGGTAATGCTCAACTTGAGTGACGTGCCTGTTGTGGCTGAAGTTGATGGCAGGGGTGAAGCTCGGATTGTCGAAGAAGAGATCGGTTTGTCTGTTAATCAGTATCATGAATGGAAGCCTGCTCGAATGACGGGAGCCCGTACTTGGAAACTGGAGTTATCAAAAGTACCTTCCGGCGGGCTATATCGGGTGGAGTCGCGTTGGTGGCAAGACGGACGAAAAGAAAGCGAATGGTCCATGCGTAGTGATGTACGACGTTTTTTGGGCGTAGGTAATCTTTGGGTAATCTCTGGTCAGAGTAATTCTGCAGGCTATGGTCGTAGGTATTATCATGAAAGTCTTGAGCCTGGCCTCCATTTGTATGGGAATAATCACCGTTGGAGTATTGCTAGCCAACCGCTTAGTGGTACAACGGATAGTCGGCAAGTGGTCAGTGGTGATGCGGCCAATAATGGACACTCTCCGTATTTAGAGGTCGTCCGAATTTTAAGAAAGAGACTGCACTATCCGATTAGCTTGATTCAAAGCGCCGTCGGTGGCACGCCGCTGAGTGATTGGAGCCCAGTTGGGGAGAATTCAGCCGCTTTATTTAAGCAACTAGCCGCTGCGGTGGAGCAAACTGGCAGTCGAGTCAAAGGGATCTTTGGTATCAGGGCGAAAATGAAGCGATTAAATCGGCAACAGCCCTTACGTATCGGCGCGACTTTGTCGCGGCAGTGCGAGCGTGGCGAAAGGAGTGGGGACATCCTGATCTGCCAGTTTTGACTGTGCAACTCAATCGCTACCATTTGTCCACGCAGCCTAGCTAGCATACATAACTTGAATTAGGCGTAGTAAAAAAAAGGAATTATAATGAGAAAATATTCAGCTATTCTTGGTAACCTTGGTAACACTTGCGACCGTTTTTGCAGTCGTTATAAGGATAATCCATCTTCCATTGAGATGCTCAAACAAGCTGGGAAAATTGATGGGATTTCTGGTATCGAACTTGTTGGGACTTGGGACATTCGCCCCGACAATGTAAAAAAAATGAAGTCAGCTCTCAATGATTTAAATTTTGAGTGTGTCTCGATTATCCCTGATCTCTTTTCAGAAGCCATATGGCGTTTTGGAAGTATTTCAGCCAAAGATCCGTCTGTTCGTCAGGAAGCAATGGGCTACTTGCGGACGATGTGTGGAATCGCTGAAGAGATGGACTGTCGCATCGTCAATTTATGGCCTGGACAAGATGGATTTGATTACTTGTTTCAAGGGAATTACTTGGATGAGCGTAATTGGCTAGTTGAAAACGTTGCGCAATTAGCAGGTGAATTCCCTTATCTGAAATTCGCCTTGGAGTATAAGCCTAAAGAGCCTCGAACGCATTCTTATATGGCACGGATGGCTGATACTTTGCTGGTTTGTTTACAGACTGGTATGGATAATGTAGGTGTCACGATTGATACGGGGCATGCCTTCATGGCAGGTGAGAACGTTTCTGAGTCTATCGTACTGGCAAGGCAGGCTGGCGATAAGCTATTTCACATGCATTTCAATGACAATTATAAATCATGGGATGATGATATGATCGCAGGCTCCGTACACTCGCTGGAGTATATTGAGATGCTTTATTGGTTGGATAAATGCGCTTACGATGGCTGGTTCTCAATGGATCAGTATCCTTATCGTGAGGATGCTACAGGAGCTATAGCTGAGAGTATTAATTGGCTTAAGGCATTTGATAATAAGATGTGTTCAAGCCGAGAGGACATTGCTCAAACAATTAATGACGGTGATGCTGTGAAAACTTCAGCCCTCATGCGTAGAATACTATTCGGGAAGTAAGCTTCAGAGAGTCTGAGGAATCCGACTATTATGCCCTAGATCTAGCGATCGAAGTGACTCTCACTACTAGAATACTTTATAATTATGTATGACGCATTTGAACAAAGTCCTTATAAAAATGGGAGATGGATCGCTCCCCACAACAGTGAGGATATTCAGAATTTTTATTTTCGAGCACGGACTCAATTTGATTTGTCAGATCGTTTAGAAAGGGCAGTCCTGCATCTCTGTGCCGATTCGTATTATCTGCTATTTGTAAATGGTCTTGAGGTCTCTCGTGGGCCAGCCCGGGGAACGCATACGCATAACTATTACGATTCACTCGACGTCGCTACGTATTTGAGACCAGGGCGAAATGTCATTGCCGTTTTGGTGCAGTGTATGAATTATGATACATTTGTTGCTGCACCCGTTCAACCCGGGCTTATTGCGGAAATAGATGGCGTTGTTGCGACGGATGCGTCATGGGAAGTGAGCATTGGGAACGACTGGCGCCGGGACGTTGAGTCGTATTCTATCCAAGTCGGGCATAGTGAATGGCGCGATATGCGCTTAGAGCCATTGGGTTGGACGCTTGCTGATGATTCTGTGGCTTGGGAACCTGCCTGGGTAATCCCTTTATCGAGTCAACTGTACGCTAAGAAGCTATTGCCTCGGTCGATTCCGGCGCTTATTGAACGGATAATTTTTCCCGTTGATATTCCTGTGGTTGCCAGCGTTCCTGAGGTTGCTGACTTGTGCGCAGTTGAAATATCTGAATGGATGCTTCAGGAAGCCTATTCTACTCCGAGTGAATCGCGAATTACAGGTCTGGCCACAGTGCTCAGTGGGCAAGAGGGCAATGCTCGTATAGAGCCTGCACCTGATGGTTCCGGTATTACGATTATATTCAATTTTGAAGCGGAAATCGCGGGCCGATTCAAACTTGAATTAACGGCACCGGAAGGCACCGTAGTTGATGTTTGCTATAATGAAAGTGTTAAAGATGAGCGCTTGGCGATCAAGCACAGTCAAGATAGCTACCATTTCGTCGATCGGTATGTGCTGCGCGAAGGTCGCCAGACTATTGGTAGTTCGGTCTACGACCGTGGGTTCAAAATGGTGCAGATCGTCTTGCGTAACTTTGGCTCCACAGTCGAAATCCATAAAGTCAGTGCGATCGAGAATCGATATCCATTTGTCAAACGTGGTTCCTTTCATTGCGACGATATGCTGCTTAATCGTATTTGGGACGTCTGTTGTGAGACGCTGGAAGCGTGCACTACAGATGTGTTTACAGATTGTCCATGGCGTGAACGCGCGTATTGGGTTAACGATTTGATTGTCGAGAACAAAACGTCGTTGCAAGCGTTTGGAGCTTCGGAAGTGCATCGTCGAGCTTTTCGTATGGCATTCTCCGAGGTGCGTGAGGGGGAGCTTTTCGCTGGCGTGTGTCCTTGTCCGGATGGCTATGATCATTTAGTTTTAGTACCAACCAATCTGTTTGTAGTTTTGATGCTGAAAGACTATTTGATGCATAGTGGCGACAAGCAACTAATTCGAGAGTTGCTACCAAAGATTACTATTATTTTAGAAACTTTCAGTCGATGGACAGATGATCGCGGCCTGGTTTCACCCGATGAAAGATATTGGAACTTCTTTGATTGGTCTTACGAGTTGAACGATATCTCCTTAAACGGGAAAACAACTTCATTGCTTAATTATTTATATGTCATGGCGATGAAGAGCATGCTTGAAATGGCTGAAATATCAGCGGCAAAGGTTGACGATACCGCATATAAATTAAGAATCAGTAAGGCTTCAATCAACTTAGAGGAGTGTTTCTTTAAACAGGATGAAAAACTTCTATCAGATTGGATCGATGATGATGGACGCTCGTCGCATTCCAGCCAACTTGCGCATGCATTTGCCTTATTAAGTGGTGAAACCAGCGTAGACAATCGTAAGTATTTTGAAGACGCTCTAAGTGATACAGATATATTGATTCCAGAGTTGTATTTGCATTACTTTGTTTTTCAAGCGATGCAGATGTGCGGTCGAGAAGCTGAGGCACTGGGTCGAATTCGGAAATATTGGGGCAATATTGTGAAGACAGGCTCTCCAACCATCTGGGAGGCTGGAATTCACGAGTGTGGAAAAGAGGCTTTTGGTGGCGACGGCAGCTTGTGCCATGGTTTTGCGACATGTCCAATCGCTTTTCTTCAAAATGTAATTCTGGGTATTGAGCCTCTGACCCCAGGTTTCGAGAGCTTCAAAGTCGAGCCAAGGTCTTTGGGTTTAAACTCTGCAGAAGGTCGAATTCCCACGCCTCATGGTAATATTTATATTCGTTGGGTAAGCGAGGGTGCACATTTGAATGTCGAGCTTAAAGTACCTCGGGGGACGATCGCCCACGTTTCATCTGGAAGTCGATATGGCGAAGGGCGCCACTTTTTTAAAATAAAAATTAATTCAATGCCGGGCGGAGTAATCGATTGTCAAAATATAGATACGGTGTCGCAGGCAGTTGGCGTGCGATAATGATGGCTGTGTGTCCTTATAATTTAACTTATTGGCTACAGATGTAGTATGTTGTTGATTGATTTACCATCAGTCCGATTGTGGGATGAAGCTCTTACCTTCAGGTCTCAGGTAGGTAATTAATTTAACTAGCAAAATAGAAGAGTCTTTATGCAAAAGTTATTATTAAATGGAGTTTGGCGACTTTCAGCTGCAGATGGTAGTAGTGAAGTTCGTGCATCACTGCCGGGGGATGTATATCAAGCGTTGTTGGCCGAAGGAGCAATTTCCGACCCCTATTATCGCGAGCAAGAAAATGATGTTCAGTGGGTGGCGCATGTTGATTGGATGTTTAAGAGAGATTTTGAAATATCCGACGAGTTGTTTTTGTCCGACCTGATTTACTTGGAATTGTCGATGGTCGACTTGATTTCTGAGATAAAAATCAACGGTAAATGTGTTGGCAGAACCAGCAATATGTTTAAGAGATATCGCTTTAATGCTAAGGACTTTATTGTTGCCGGGGGAAACACTATTGAAATCAATTTTAGAAATGCACCCTCGGTAGCGCAGGAACTATCTCAGTTGCAAGAATATGACATACCTGTGTCGTTGATGAATAAGATTCCTTATTTGAATCTTTTACGTAAACCACAGTGTCAAGGCGGCTGGGATTGGGGGGTATGCTTGGTGTCATCTGGTGTTTACGATGATATAAAATTAGTGGGAACTAATGCTGCTGTTATTGATTATATATATACCGATCAGGTTATAAGTGAAAATTCTGCGCAAATTACAGCTATCGTAGAATTTAGTGCCGTTAAGGCCGGAGCCCAAGAGATTATCTTTGAGTTTAATGGTGAAAAAATTGTAGAGAGTGTTGACTTTGTCGTAGGATCACAAAGAGCAGAGGCTCAGTTTATAGTTGAAAATCCCCAGCTATGGTACCCTTCGGGGTTTGGTGATCCGCATTTATATACCTTAACCGTAACGATTGACGGTCAGACAGATTCCCGTCGTGTGGGAATTCGGGAAATTGAATTAATCAGACAAGCTGATCAGGATCAAGGAGGTGAATCTATGTACTTCCGTGTTAACGGAATTGACGTATTTTCAAAAGGAGCCTGCTGGGTGCCTCCAAGTGCAATGCCCGGACAAATTACTGATGAAGTTTACCGCGATTTATTACAGAGTTCTGTTGATGCAAACATGAATATGATTCGTGTCTGGGGCGGGGGGCAATTTGAGCGGGATTATTTCTATAATTGTTGTGATGAGTTGGGTTTGCTTGTCTGGCATGACATGATGTTGGCGTGCAATTTTCATCCTTTTGACGATGCCTTCATTCAAGATATTGCTGAGGAGGCTGAACACCAGGTAAAGCGCCTGCGGAGTCATCCCTCAATTTGCTTATGGTGTGGTAATAATGAGCTTATTGGCCATTTTAATCATCCGTGGTTTGAATCTATCACCAAGCAGCCGTATACATATGTAGCGGGTTATGATCGTGTGAATTGCGCGTTGGAAAAGGCCATTAAGCGGGCTGACCCTTCGCGAACATTCTGGCCGAGTTCTCCATGTGCCGGGCCTTTGCGGTTTGATGATAACTGGAAGGATGATTCTCGTGGTGATATGCACTTTTGGGATGTTTGGTTCGAGGATGTATCTCTAGAGCATTACCGGACGGTGCAACCCCGGTTTTGTTCAGAATTTGGATTTCAATCATTTCCAGATATGGAGTTGATTGAAGAATTCACTGAGGTTGACGACCGAAACGTGTATTCACCGGTCATGGAATCCAGACAGCGCAGCGCGAATGGAAATAAAACCATTGTGACTACACTTTCCCGCTACTTTAGGATGCCGATCGGATTTGTTGATTACGTCTACCTCAGCCAAGTCCAGCAAGCGTTGGCGATCAAAATAGGGGTTGAATTTTGGCGAACGCGCCGCCCTCGCTGCATGGGAACCTTATACTGGCAGTTGAATGATTGTTGGCCTACTGCCAGTTGGTCTAGTTTGAATCATGGCGGGAAGTGGAAAATGTTGCATTATTTTGCAAAGAAATTCTACAGTCCTGTTATGGTTGTGACTTTGCCAGATGATTCTGGCGGACTGACGGTCCATCTAGTGAATGATCTGCCGATGGAAATTCGCTTTAAAATAGATGCAACGGTTTATGACTTTAATGGATGTCCGGTTAAGGAGTTCGTGGCCGAAGGTTTGCAGGGGCATTGCCAATCTAATGTGATTCGGGAAATTACTGAAGACGAATTAAATTTTTCTAAGAACAAGCACTTCTTGCATTTAACAATGGCAGGCTATGGTGATGGTGGACAATACTTTGAACATGAGGATACTTTTTTCTTTACCGAATATAAACGCTGCTCCCTGCCCAGTTCTGAATTTACATTTTCAATCAATCCAAAGGATTTGTCGCTGAATATCAGTAGCCTAGCTCCATCCTTTTTTGTGTGGATCGACGTGCCTTCTAAACTGGGTAGATTTGTTGATAACGGATTTACGCTTTTGTCTGGAGCAACTCGTAACATCCAGTTTCTGCCAAAGGATGGCGTATCTGCTGCTGATTTGAATAACTCTTTAAAGATTAAAGATTTAAGATCTACTTATTAAAAGATAGTAATATGATAAATGGAAATAAATTTATGCCTCTTCTGTTCGCCTTTAGTATTCTTACTGCTTGTGCGTCTGAGCGAATAAATGCGTTGGCACCTAATGGGCAAAGTGTGGAGTTTAAATTGGCAGTAAATGAAAAAGCGTTTGGCGTGATTATTTTGCCTGAGTTTCCGACTCCCCAAGAAGTAATAGCAGCTGACATGTTAAAGGAGGGTCTCGATTCGATGAGCGGAGCCACTTTTAACATTATCCCTGAGCCCCTGTATGCGGAGGAATTTAGGTCGATGCCAGTTTTAAGCGTAGGAAATACAAAACTCAAGGAGGCTAGTGGACTTCTCGTGCCTGAGCTTTCTGCAGAAGGCTACGCGCTTCAGGCCTCTGGTAATGCACTTTTTTTTACCGGAGGGGAACGCCGGGGGCCCATTAATGCTGTGATTGCATTTTTGGAAGAAGACTTAGGGTGTCGCTGGTATTCTCGCTTCGTGCCTGCCTATTATCCTTATGAAGAAGAGTTGACGGTATCGGTTGTTCCGCGGTCTTATTCGCCGATTTTGGAGATGCGTGATGTATATCATGTGGAGGCTCAGGATCCCGATTGGGCTATCATGAATCGGATCAGTTCGGCGGTGGATCCTTTGTCTTTGGAGATTCCTTCGGCATACGGAGGCATGCTTCGCTATCCAGGAAGACAGTTGTTTGCTCATACATTTTATCGATTGGCTCCAGCTAAAGAGTTACTCTCTAGTCATCCTGAGTATTTCGCTTTAATTAATGGGGAGAGGCAGTTTAATAATATATGCTTGAGCAATGAAGAGGCGCTGCGGATTGTTGCTGATAATGCAATTAAGATTCTTGATGCGGATCCTGATGCGCGTTTGTTCAGCATTTCGCAAAATGATGGATCAAGCGTTCTGTGCCGCTGCGAAGACTGTTTAGCATTTTCAGAAAAGGAGAATGATTCCGGGTTGCTTATCAATTTTGTGAATCAAGTTGCTGAGTTGATTCATCGTAAATACCCCGATGTGCAGATAAGCACCTTAGCTTATTTGCAGACATTCATGCCGCCGAAAACAATACGCCCTGATGGGGATACATTGATCTGGTTGGCAACAGATCGGCATGTCTGGCACAATAAATATTTTTATATTACCGAAACTGAAGAATTCCAAGAGGCTCTCGAATCATGGCGTGCTATCGGTGCCAAAATACACATCTGGGACTATACTTTTGGAGATAATGCTAATTGGCTAACACCGATTCCAAATTTCAAGGTCATTGAAGAAAACTTTAAATATTTGGTGGAGCAGGGGATTTCTGGTATCTTTTTCCAAGATAACTTCCTTAGTATAGGTGGTTCTCGTGCAACCATGAAGGATTGGGCATTGGCTAAGTTGGCATGGGACCCTACTTTGGAAATGGATGATTTGTTACGTGATTTTACTTTTGGTTATTATGGAGCCGCTGGCCCTTCGATCTGGAAGTATAATCAATTATTACATCAAGAATGGGAGTCATTTCACCGCTCTAACAGGCCTAACCAAGGTGCTGTGTTGCATCTTGATCGTGCATTTATCAATGAGGCGCTTGCTTTAATCGATCAGGCTAAAGCGGCAGTCATTAATGACCCTGTTCTATTAGCAGAAGTTGAGCGTGAAGAAACTTGCTTGCTGTATGCACGTCTAGAGAATGGTGTAACAAATTTGGCTGATAAAAAGGCTTACCTCGAGGACATGGATCAGTTCCGGAAATATGTCGAAAAATTCGAGATAAAGAGTTTCGCTGAGCCAACTTTAACAGATACGACTACAAAGTTTACTCAATGGAGAATCGGCATGAATCTGTTCGGTAAGGAAAATTGTTCCCCTAGTGTCATTGAGCTTCAGATTAAGGATGTATTACTCCCTAAGGTTGGAGCCGCAACCTGCCGTCTAACTGAAGAGCCATTATCAGATTCCGGCTATGCTGTTTATCAGCCAGGTATGTCAACTAATTGGTCGATTCAATGGGATCGTTCGGCTATCGATGACTATCGTACAACCGAGACTTATGTTCTGCAGTTAAGAGTCAAACTTGGGGATTTAACTGGATCTGGGAGTGTTTTGATGTGCGGTGTTTGGGATCCTGAAGTGGGATCTTTGCTTGAGCGAGAAATTGATTCCTCGGAGCTTTCTCAAGATGAATTCTCTTGGGTAACTGTAGGTGAAGTTAAATTGCCAGCAAGCAGCAGTTGGA
>NZ_JACHVB010000041.1 GCF_014230085.1 Ruficoccus amylovorans
TTTAATGAATTTATACGTAGCTCATGGTTTGACTGTTGCCTAAAATAATGCCTAAAACTCGGGTATGGCTCGCCCCAAAAAAGATGAACGTTTCAGGGTTACGCTTATCACAGCAGCATCGGGGCGCAAGTTGTGGCGGCTTGATGGGTACTGGCCCGATGGTAGGCGTGAGCGTAAGCGGTTTAAGATCAAGGCAGACGCCTACGAATATCGGGCCAAGATTGAAAATGAGGCCAGTGGGCAGGTGGCGGACTATCAACTTCAGCGAACATCACTGAGCCGGGAGGAACTCAGTGATGCCGAAGTAGCCCGCGGCCTGACCAAGGGAAGGGCTCTGGGCGAAATCGTCTCCCATTACCTCAAACTGGAGGAAACCGTTAGTGCCCGGATGCACCTGTCGCTGGATCAGGCGGTGGAGTATCTGCTCAAGCATTACCGTCCCGAGTTGGAGGAGGTGTCTGTCACGACCGCCATTACCCGTTTTCTCGGGGGGAAGGAGCATGCCCGTCCCAAGACTCTCTCTCATTATGAGTCCTCTCTGAAGCTTCTGCAACGGCTTGACCCGAACACTCTGGTCCACCGGATCGGTCTTCGGGAACTGGAGTCGTTGCTGAGTAAGTATAAGAACCTCAACACCCAGAAGACATATCGGCGGGGTCTGAACACCTTTTTCAACTGGTGCGTACGGCGGCATCACTGTCTTGAGAACCCTTGTTCACGCCTGGACTCCCTGCCTGCGGACTCCTCGCCGGTGAGGATCCTGAGGTTTGAGGAGGTCCGGAGGCTGCTACGGGCAGCCTTGCTCTATCAGGAGGGAATCATGGCTCCGGTGGTGGCGATTGGAATCTTTGCCGGGTTGCGTCCGAGTGAGATTGAAGATCTGAAGCCGAGCAACATCAGGGACGAGTTCATCGTTGTTACCGGGGGCAAGCTTCGTCGCAAGATGAACCGTCGTGTACCCTTGCCTGATATCCTAAAAAACTGGTTATCCAAGTATCCCTTTGACGGTTTACCTGCGGGAAGCACCTACAAAATGAAGTCTCTCAAAAAGGCTACGGGTGCCGAGGTATGGGTTCAGGACATCATCCGCCACACTTCGATCAGTTACCAGTTGGAGCGTGACCGGGACGAGGCTCACACGGCCTTCAACAACGGGACCTCCCGTGCGATGATCGACAGCCATTACCGGGATGTGGTTGAAGACCCTCAGGAGGTGGAGGCTTACTGGTCCCTGACACCGGAGTCTCTGGAGGGGGTCGAGGTCGAGCTGCCCGCCGGTCAGGGCTTTGATGACTGGCCCACAGACAAGGTGTTGTCTCGGCTGGTGTGGGAGAAGCCTCTGCGGGCACTCGGGGCGGAGTTGGGGGTCTCCGACAACGCGGTGCGCAAGCGTTGTCTTGCGAGGGGGATCGAGCTTCCGAAGAATGGTTACTGGCAGCGTCAGCATGCCCGGGAGAGGTTCGGGCGAGGCTGACCCACATTCTTCGGCTCCGGCGTTCCGGGCCTGCCGCAAGTCTGTGTCACCCCGATGGGGGAGGGGGGGCACGGTTTGGTTGGAGGGCCGCATGGCTGACGCCGGGCGACACAGGAGGGCGGAGTCTTGTGTGTTAGTAGGGGAGTCCGATTGTGGAGAATGTCTCACTCTCCCCTTTTGGCCCGATTCTTTTCGTTATCATAGGGCCAAATACCCCGCACGTCATGTTCAGTGCCCTGTTAGTTATCTGAGTAGCAGGGGTTAGTAGAAGTGGGCACGTAGAGGAGCCCTGTCATGATATCCCGATCAGGGCGTGGTGGGTGGGCCTTTAGGCGTCGTTGGAAGCCTTTTTGAGCGGGGATAATGGCTCGAAACAGGGGGCTAATGCCCCTTTTTGCCCCTTAAAAATCCCCCCTTGGGGGCGTTGATGAGACACCGGTCCCCAGGGGCCCTATGTCAAATATTTGCCCTTTGGGTCCCCAGGGTCCCTGTGGGACCGGTGTCTCCTTGATGTAATTCCCTCTGCTTCATCCCCCCGTGAAAGGCACTTCAGGCGGACCGGACGGAGAGACCCTGTGGTCCTGCTTCTCCTCGCCGGGTGGCCAGGCCGATGAAGAGTTCCGGCCCCGTGCGGTGTCCTCTATTCGGAGAAGGTGAGAGGGAGAGGTGAGAGGCTTACTTGTGGACGCGGCTGCTGGCGACCTTGCGGACGGGTTTTGACTTCGTGGGGAGGGTCGGGGCGAGGAATTCATGCGCTTCCAGGCTGAAGGCCCGGGCGATCCGCTCAACCGTACTGACCCAGATCTCCTTCTTGCGGCAGGACTCGATCTGCTGAAGGAATTTCTCGGACATGTCGGCGAGCTCCGCCAGCTCCTGCTGGGTCATGCCATGTTTCTGGCGCAGCTCTCGGCTTCTTTGGGCGACACGTTCGACTGAGTTCACCCCAGCGATCATAGTGGAAAAGGCTTGCTATTGTTACCAGTGATCGCTGGGGTAGTCGGGCCATGGTAAAACTACTGATTCTGCTCATAACGTCCTTCGTCTGGTTGGGGTTTGCCGGTCTTTGTGGCTGTGCGGCAACGGTCTCTTCTCCTAAAGAGGAAGGCGGTGTTAACCCTGCTGAGCCCGGAGTGTCCTCTGGCCCACGGGCAGCGGTGCTGTGGACTCCCTTGGGGCAGGCGGCGAGGCAGACGGACGACCCGGCGGTCATTCGCAGCCTTGTGCGGGCCGGGGAGGATCCCAGCGGGAGAAACCGCTACGGTGCGACGGCGTTGATGTACGCGGGCCTCTCCAACCCCTCGGTGGCGGTCATTCAGGCCCTGATCGCAGCCGGGGCGGACCCGAACGATGCCGACGACGATGAGTTGACCCCGCTGATGTATGCGGCCCAGGAAAACACCCCCGAGGTCGTTCGGGCCCTGCTGGAGGCGGGGGCGCTTCCGAATGCCCAAACCCAATACGGCTGGACCGCTTTGATGGCTGCTGCCGCCACCAACTCGCCTGCGGTCATTCGGGCACTGGTGGTGGGCGGGGCGGACCCCAACGGCACAGACGGATACGGGTTGACGCCGCTCATGCTGGCGGCGGCCCTGAATCCCGACCCCGCGGTGATCGAGGCCCTTGTGGAGTCCGGGGCAAAGGTGGAGGCGGTGGACGCTCGCGCAGACACGGCGCTTGATTACGCGCGTCAGCAGGACAACGCGGGGGCCGTCACGGTGCTCGTGGAGCTTGGGGGGAAATGACGTTGGAGGCGAGGTCACAGACAGTGCTCCCCTGTGCCCGGAGGCATCGCTCCGGTCGGCGGCGCCTGGCTTCCGTCCCAGTCAAGGGGCTGTTGTGCCTGCTGGGGCTTTTGGTCTCAGGGGCGGGGCAGGCGCAGGGGGCCGGGGCCTTC
>NZ_JACHVB010000042.1 GCF_014230085.1 Ruficoccus amylovorans
AGACATTCTCCACAATCGGACTCCCCTACTAACACACAAGACTCCGCCCTCCTGTGTCGCCCGGCGTCAGCCATGCGGCCCTCCAACCAAACCGTGCCCCCCCTCCCCCATCGGGGTGACACAGACTTGCGGCAGGCCCGGAACGCCGGAGCCGAAGAATGTGGGTCAGCCTCGCCCGAACCTCTCCCGGGCATGCTGACGCTGCCAGTAACCATTCTTCGGAAGCTCGATCCCCCTCGCAAGACAACGCTTGCGCACCGCGTTGTCGGAGACCCCCAACTCCGCCCCGAGTGCCCGCAGAGGCTTCTCCCACACCAGCCGAGACAACACCTTGTCTGTGGGCCAGTCATCAAAGCCCTGACCGGCGGGCAGCTCGACCTCGACCCCCTCCAGAGACTCCGGTGTCAGGGACCAGTAAGCCTCCACCTCCTGAGGGTCTTCAACCACATCCCGGTAATGGCTGTCGATCATCGCACGGGAGGTCCCGTTGTTGAAGGCCGTGTGAGCCTCGTCCCGGTCACGCTCCAACTGGTAACTGATCGAAGTGTGGCGGATGATGTCCTGAACCCATACCTCGGCACCCGTAGCCTTTTTGAGAGACTTCATTTTGTAGGTGCTTCCCGCAGGTAAACCGTCAAAGGGATACTTGGATAACCAGTTTTTTAGGATATCAGGCAAGGGTACACGACGGTTCATCTTGCGACGAAGCTTGCCCCCGGTAACAACGATGAACTCGTCCCTGATGTTGCTCGGCTTCAGATCTTCAATCTCACTCGGACGCAACCCGGCAAAGATTCCAATCGCCACCACCGGAGCCATGATTCCCTCCTGATAGAGCAAGGCTGCCCGTAGCAGCCTCCGGACCTCCTCAAACCTCAGGATCCTCACCGGCGAGGAGTCCGCAGGCAGGGAGTCCAGGCGTGAACAAGGGTTCTCAAGACAGTGATGCCGCCGTACGCACCAGTTGAAAAAGGTGTTCAGACCCCGCCGATATGTCTTCTGGGTGTTGAGGTTCTTATACTTACTCAGCAACGACTCCAGTTCCCGAAGACCGATCCGGTGGACCAGAGTGTTCGGGTCAAGCCGTTGCAGAAGCTTCAGAGAGGACTCATAATGAGAGAGAGTCTTGGGACGGGCATGCTCCTTCCCCCCGAGAAAACGGGTAATGGCGGTCGTGACAGACACCTCCTCCAACTCGGGACGGTAATGCTTGAGCAGATACTCCACCGCCTGATCCAGCGACAGGTGCATCCGGGCACTAACGGTTTCCTCCAGTTTGAGGTAATGGGAGACGATTTCGCCCAGAGCCCTTCCCTTGGTCAGGCCGCGGGCTACTTCGGCATCACTGAGTTCCTCCCGGCTCAGTGATGTTCGCTGAAGTTGATAGTCCGCCACCTGCCCACTGGCCTCATTTTCAATCTTGGCCCGATATTCGTAGGCGTCTGCCTTGATCTTAAACCGCTTACGCTCACGCCTACCATCGGGCCAGTACCCATCAAGCCGCCACAACTTGCGCCCCGATGCTGCTGTGATAAGCGTAACCCTGAAACGTTCATCTTTTTTGGGGCGAGCCATACCCGAGTTTTAGGCATTATTTTAGGCAACAGTCAAACCATGAGCTACGTATAAATTCATTAAACATTTATAAACAATGAAATAAGAATAAAAATAAACTGACTACGGATCAGGAGGTTAGGGGTTCGACTCCCTTCGGGTGTGCCATTTGAGAAATCCGCTTTTCCGTCAGCGGTTTACCTGTTTTCACAACAGCCCTGCTCGTGCGAGTAAGAATAAGCTAAGCATCAGTCACCTGGCGTCACAGAGAACTCTCGAACCGACCCTTAGCTTGCGGCATTACTTGAATACCACGGAAACAAGGAGTACTCGGCTCTCATTTGACCGCCCAACTGCGGTCTGGCTGGAGTATTTGGAGATGCCCTCTACTAGCACTTTATAGCAAAATTCAGTATTTTCTCAAAAGTTTCTCATGACCACCCCAAGCACTCTCCCCGCAATGTTGCACGGGGCTTGGCAGCAAGCGTTTCGACCAGCTTAAACGCTGGACTCAGAAGAAAAGCACTGGGATTAACTGCTACAGTCCCTTAAAAAAACCTCTGTGGAAAAATACGCCCCGAAGCGTAGAGCCATCGGGACATCACTACGATTTTATCTTAAAATTCTCTAGCGCGATACCACACTGGCTCCTACTTCCCCAAGGCCGTGAGCGCGTCGGAAAGCGGCGGGATATCCGGGTGCCAGAGCTTTTCCCATTCCAGGCTGACAAACCCGTCGAAAGTATCACGGTCAAGAACGGCCAGCAGTTCCGCCAGCGGGAATTCCCCCTCCCCCGGCAGGACGTAGCTGTAGGGGTGCCTCTTGCTGGGCACGGAGATGCTGTCCTTGACATGGATGTGCCGGGTCCACGGGCGAACAACCGGCCATAAAGCCACCGGGTCCAGACCCGCTTTTTTCCAGGTATGATGGGAGTCCCAGAGCAGGTGGACATGCGGATGGCCCCGGCTGAAAAGCCGTTCGATGCTCTCGGGCTCAAGCAGGCTGCTGTGGGTCTCGATCGAAAGGGAAAAGTCCCACCCCTCACGCGAACGCAGAGCCTCCCATTGATCGAGCCAGCGCCAAGCCCGCTCCAGGGCGGCGGGGCCGTCCATTTCCCCGTCAAACACCCGGAGCGAGCCAGCGCCGAAAAACGTCATCAGCGGGGCGAAATCCACTAATTCGCGGGACGCCTCCTCAAAGGGCATGGAAAGCTTGGCTGACGCATTAAAAGCCACCACGCGAACATCATCCCCGCCTCCGAGCAAGGCCGCCGGAGACTGCCCCATCCAACCAGCCTCAGCGGCCAGAGCCGGAAGGTCGATCCGCCCGCACGCGGCGCGTAATTCCAGTTGACCGATTCCAAACTTGCGCGCGAGCGCGGCCATCTGGTCGAGTGACAGGTCCGGGCAGCCGAGACTGGAGAAGCACCAACGCAGGCCAGAGGAAACCGGAGTCAAAGTTTTGTTCATGCTCATTAGTCCCGCCCGTTCCATTGTTCGGTCGTCACATCCTGAAACTCAGGAAAAGTAAGCTGCGAGACATGCCCGTCCACATAGAGCACGTTCGCGGTCTGGTCTGGCTGGCGGAAGTCCATATAAGTCGTCTCCTCTGGTCCCGAAACCGCCTGGTCCAGCCGCATGCGAGAAGTCAGCAAGACCGAGAGACTGCCGTTACTACCATTGTAGGCCTTGCCATCTACGACCAGTAAAGTCTTTCCCGGATGCACAATCGACATGGCCGAGCGCCGGTATTCCTTGTTCCAGGTGCCCTCCGGAGACTGCCCATAAAGCGTCTCGGTCGCAGTGTAGGTGCGAGCAATTTCATCCATGCTCAGCACACGATTGTTCTGTACGTAGTGGGCGTTGGGACAGACAAAGGCTTTGTTCTCGCGTCCGGTCAGGCTGCTGGTCTGCTGGGGCAGATACTCCCGCAGCAGCTTCGTCCACATCTGACTGCCGCTGACCGGCCGGTCAGGATAACGCTCGTTCCAGGTCTCGGGCGTGATACTGGCCTCCGGGTACATGCCGTTGTTTTCAGCGACATAAAGGCTCATGGCTGTGCCGATTGAGCGGAGGTTTTGCACGCCCTTCGAGGCATTGGCGCGGTAGCGCATGGTTCCGACCACGGGGATCAGGATCGCGCACAGGACAGCGACAACCGCGATAACGGTCAGCAGTTCGATCAGGGTAAATCCGGATGGGGGACGGGTATAATGGGGCAACTTCATAAGAGGATGGGGGTAAGTTGTTAAGGGATAGATTCGACAAAGGGCGAAGCCGGCAGTCCGGCATCATTGACAAGTTCCATGGCCGGAAATCCTTTCCAGGCGTAGCGGACGGAGACCGGAGCAGGCACCTCGCGGGAAGTCACGACGACCTGATCGCCCTCAATCCGGGCCTGCGCCGGGTGGAATATCTGGTCGGCCCCGGCCAGCTCAAAATCGGCCAGTTCGGGGCCGTTCCTGCCAAGCATGGTGGCGGAACCGGGCTCAAAGGTCACGATGGCCGCTCCGTCTTCAAGCGCCACCCCAACCGGCTCCGGCCCATGCCAGGCGATATCGACGCCGTAAACTTGCGCGAGTGCCGTACGGGCCAGGCGCTCCCCGACCGGACGTTTGTTGCGCGGATGGATGTCAAATGCTTCACCGACATCCGCCGCCACAGCCAGACCGTTGTTGGGCTCACGCGCCACCTGTCGCTGGACTTCGCGGATGGCGGGGTAGTTCTCATTGACGGTCTTAATGTCATCGGACGACTTCCCCTTCAACCCGGCCAATTGCACAATCAGGAAAGGCATGTCCGGCTCTTGCCAGCCTTTGCGCCAATCGGCAATCAAATCCCGCAGGAAGCGGTCGTAGTGCCAATACTTCCACGAGTCGGACTCGCCCTGGTACCAGATGACCCCCTTGACGGGAAAAGGAAACAGCGGGGCGATCATCCCGTTGTAATAACCGGCGGGCTGGCGCTTCTCCGGCTCGCGGGGGCGGGCCGCAGCCGGATCGCTCTTGCGGGCCTGCTCGTACTCGGCCAGCACTTGCGGCCAGGCGGCCTTTTCCCTCTCGTAGCGCTTGAAATAAGCCTCCGAATCCGGGTTGCTCTCCAGCACTTCGCGGCTGGTCCAGTTGTTGGCCAGCGTGCCGCCTACCGTGGACATAATCAAGCCAATCGGCACATCCGTTCGGCGCTGAAGCATGTCACCGAAATAGTAACCGACCGCGCTGAAATTGGACACCGAATATTTATTGGCCGGCAGCCAACCGCTCCCCTGCACGGACGCCTGTGGCTCGTCGGAAGCAGCCCGCGAAACCACGAACAGGCGCAAGTCCGGGTTGTTGGCGGCGGCGATGGCTTTCTTTCCATCGGTGGCCCCGGAGAGCGCAAAGTACATGTTAGACTGCCCCGCACAGACCCAGACATCGCCGAACAGCAGATCGGAAACAATCACCACCTGCTCGCCCGAGCG
Organism: Ruficoccus amylovorans; assembly: GCF_014230085.1. Taxonomy (NCBI): domain Bacteria; kingdom Pseudomonadati; phylum Verrucomicrobiota; class Opitutia; order Puniceicoccales; family Cerasicoccaceae; genus Ruficoccus; species Ruficoccus amylovorans. Next base: position 5,017 of record NZ_JACHVB010000042.1, read on the forward strand.
AACCGTCAACCGGTAAGGGCCCCCCGCCGCCATCGCGGGTAATTCCACCGACCAGCCACCGTCCTCGCCGACCGTGGCCTGACCCGTCGCTTCGCCCAGCTCGACCGCCACCTGTGCTCCCGGATCGCCCTGGCCCCACAGGTGGACAGGCCGCTCGCGCTGCAAGACGGCTCCGTCGCTGATGAGGGAGTTCACGCTCAGGCCCGCCCACGCGACAATCGCATTCAGGCAAAACAGGCCGGTCAGAATAGAGGTACGTAAGATCATGATAACAAAGATTCGGTTTCGGGCGCGGACTGCGGCGGGTAACATTCGAGCAGTTCGCACTCGTCTTCGGTTTGGAGCGATAGCTGACCGATCCCGTGCGGAATGAGCACGCGGTCATATTGCTTGAGCGTCGCTGTCCAGCCACCGGGGCCGCCCAGGCGGCATGCGCCCTTGAGCACAATGGCGATACAAAACGACTTAACCTCGCGGCGACACTCACCGTGCCAGGAGATTTTCCACACCTGAAAGCAATCCGTCTGCGCCTCCCCGATAAGGCGTTCCCGGCGACACCGGCCATCAGCAGCCATCATCTGAGGCTGGCAGACATTTCGCGCCCGCACCTCGTCCAGACTGCGCGGAGCCAAATCAAACACATCCAGTCCGAAGTCCAGCCCCCGCCCCATGAAACGGTCTTTCTCTGGCAGCACGTAGCCGCCGCGGGCGTACTCGAAACGCACCACCCAGTCCGAAGGCTCCAGAATTTCCACCAAGAGCACCCCGGCCCCGAGCGCGTGCGGCGTACCGCCGGGAACGATAACGACATCCCCCGGCTTCACGCTCAGCGGGTCGAAGCACGCCGTCAGGCCCGTGATGTCCTGCTCTTCGATCATGCGCTTGAGCGCCTCCCGTTCCGGTGGCCACTGGAAGCCGACGTAAACCTCGCCGGTTTCCTGCCCCGGCCGCAGCGCGAGCACATAGTAGGCCTCGAACTTGCCGTAAGGGGAATCCAGCCGTTCCCGAGAAAACGCCTTCGTCGGGTGGCACTGAAAGTGCAGGCGCTCGGCCGAATCGATAAATTTCACCAGAAACTCCGGTTGCGCACCGAAGCGCTCCACATGCCCGCGCCCGAAGAAATACTCCGGCTCCGCGCGGTAAAGCTCATCCAGCCGGTGATGCGTGCCGTCAAGCTCCACGCTGGAAATCCCCTCCCCGGCCCGCGCATGCTCACGGGGGTTGACAGCCTCCACCGCCGAGCCGATCCAGTCCTCCGGGTAGTGCCCATCCTCGCCACCCGGCTTGCCCTCGATGGCGTCGAGCAGGCTTCCGCCCAGGTACGAACGCCAAACCCGGTTGGCCGACAGGACCAGCGGACGATTGCAAAGATGGGGAATATTCAGCAACATGGGATTAATGACTTGCCCTCTATTTAATTTTTATTAACCAATGGCGTCAAGTTTTAAAAATCGTGTCACCCTCATTTACTCCATACGACTTTTGCGTCCTGGGCTCCTACTTCGCTTTCATGCTGCTGGTGGGTTGGGTCTTCCGGAAAGCGATCACCAACACCAGTGACTATTTCAGGGGAGGCGGCAGCATGCTCTGGTGGATGGCGGGCAGCTCCGCCTTTATGACGCAGTTCAGCGCGTGGACCTTTACCGGGGCGGCAGCCAAAGCCTACCAGGACGGAGCCATTGTGCTCGTCCTGTACTTTGCCAATGGCGCGGGTTTCCTCACCTCGTATTTCCTGACGGCAGCGCGCTTTCGCCAGACGCGGGTTATCACCGCAGTCGAGGCCATCCGGCGGCGCTTTGGCAAAGCCAACGAGCAGGTCTTCACCTGGCTGCAAATCCCGATGGGCACGGTTTACGCCGGGATCTGGCTCAACGCACTCGGGCTGTTTTTCTCCGCCGTCTTCGGTTTCGATGTCAACGTCACCATCATCGTGACTGGCACGGTTGTGCTCTTTATCAGTCTCTTCGGCGGAGCCTGGGCCGTCTCCGCCAGCGATTTCATTCAAGTGATCGTGCTGATGCTCATCACCGTCGTAGCGGCGGTCTTCACGCTCGTCCGGCTGGGAGGCATCGGCGAGCTGATTACACAATTCCCCGCCGACTCCCTGCTGGGCAACAACGTGACCACCCCCGCCATCATCTACCTGTGGATCGCGGCCATCGTCATCAAGCAGGTCGTGAACACCAACAACCTGATGGACTCCTCGCGCTTCCTGTGCGCCCGCGACACCCGCGAAGCCCGCAAGGCCGCCATGCTCGCCGCCGTGCTCTTTTTTATCGGTCCAGTCATCTGGTTCATTCCGCCTATGGCCGCCGCCATCCTCGTGCCGGACCTCGGCGCGCAGTTCCCGAGCCTTTCCAAGCCCTCCGAAGTCGCCTATGTCGCCATCTGCCTGCAAGTACTCCCGGCAGGGATGATGGGACTGCTGGCCTCGGGCATGTTCGCCGCCACCATGTCCTCCATGGACAGCGGCCTGAACCGTAATGCCGGGGTCTTTGTACGTAATTTTTATTTCACCGTCTGCCGCCCGCAGGCCGCCGAAAAGGAACTCATGCTGGCAGGCAAACTCGTCACCATCGTCCTTGGCGTGCTGGTCATCCTTATCGCGATGGGCTTGAACAAGCTCAGCAGCATGTCGCTCTTTGACATCATGCTCCAGTTCGGCACGCTGGTGGCGCTGCCGCTGATTGTCCCACTGGTGCTGGCCGTGTTTGTGCGGCGCTCGCCCGACTGGGCGGCGTGGTCGTCCATCGTGGCGGGCTTCACCAGCTCCGTCCTGATTAAGACTCTCGTCACCGCTGACAACGTCCAGTCCCTGCTCGGCCTGCCCCACGCCATCAGCCAGCGCGAAGCCGACGACCTCATCCTGATCGTCGGGGTCTTCGCCAATCTACTGGTGTGCTGCGGCTGGTTCTTCCTCGCCTGCCGCCTGGACCGCCGCCCCCGCCGTCAGGAGGAAGTCGACGCGTTTTTCCGCGACATAGAAACCCCGGTCAGCGAGGGCGACGCCGACATGGGTAAGGACGATCCCGGTGTGCAAACCCGGCTCATAAGCAAGGTCGCCGTGGGCTACGGCGCCTTCATGCTGATCATGATCCTGATCCCCAACCCCCTCGGCGGACGTCTGGCCTTCGCCGGATGCGGAGCGGCCCTGCTCATCATCGCCGCCCTGCTCAAGCGCAGCGGACGCCGTATGCGCGACCGCATAAGACAGGATTGAACGCGTTGCGATAAAGAGGTGCGCCCCGACAACTAGCCACGTCGGGGCGAATGATTACGGACCTGTACAGCCCACACCCACAGCAGGTCCAACCGAGCCGGGAACCTGCCCCGCATGTTCAATGCTGCGCACCCGCACGGTGAGCGGCTGTGCGTGAGTAGCGATGTTCAAGAGCAACATCCCGCAGCGCTCGCTCCACCCACGGCGATTGGGGACATTCTCCGCTCTGTACAAAATGCTGGCATCCGAGAAGCATACAACCGGATCGCATCCATCATTCGCGCAAAGAACCAAGCCCCCTCAGTTTCCGACTTCCTTCAACACAAAAAGGCCACCCCGCAGAAGGGTGGCCTTTTGGATTTACGAAACCGGATAAAACGGACCTCAGGCGTTTTGCTCCATCGCGCGGCGAGCGCGTTTGCGCAGGACAAAGAGGAAAGCCAGCACGCCGGCCATACCCGCGTAGAAACTGGGCTCGGGAACCGCCGAGAGATTGGTCACGACCAGATTATCAAGGGTGTAGTCCAAACCGACCGAATTCCCGAAGGAAACGACACCTGTACGGCCCAGGTTATTATCCCCGGTCCCCAATGCATAGAGCCCATCCGAGCGAATCAACACACCGTCCAGGTAAACGGCGAAAGAATTTGCTGCCAGGGTGATCGTGCTGCCGCTCGGGTTCATGTAGTCGAGCGTCGAGGTGTCGCTGTCGTTGATGTAGATGTCCACCGCGTAGGCGCTGCCGACGACGAGCTTCTCCGCAGCGGAGCTGTTACCACTGGCCCCGCGCACGTAAAACGAGCCATCCCCGTACCAGCGAACCTCGTAGAGGATATTCCCATTGCTGTTGAGCGTGCTGCCAGTGCTGTCGCTGTACAGTCCGGTGCTGAATCGGTAATAAAAACTCGACTCCATGTCAGCCTCCCAAGCCAGATCATAGGAGATGTGGACCGCGCTTAACTGATTGGCCGTGCTGCTGACGAAGTTGTTCTCGTAAGCAAGGGCGCTGCTGGCGTCGTTATCGTAGAGCTTGAGCCCGTTACCGACGCCACCACCGGCACCGTTAGCGGCACCTGTCACGACCTCGGCGTACAGGTCGGGGCTGTTGCTCGTCGGGCGGACCGCAGTGGCCGTCGGCTGCTCGCCCACGGTCTGCGAACTGAAGTTTTCGCTGAAGACAACCTGCCCATAAGTGAGAGAGGACAGGCTGAACGCTGTGAGAAGGCTGAGTTGGGTTATATTCATGGCATTTACGCTGGATGGGGTTTTGAGTTGATATAAATGAACAAAAATTCAGGACTCGGAAGTCAGGCGAAGATCGCCGACATAGATGTCGGTCGCTTCGGTTTTGGTATCCGTGGTGATCATGAGCGAATCCGCCTTGCCGCCGCCGGGAACGCTCCCGCGGTAGATCAGGTTTCGCGTGCCGGCCTCATTGATATAGACCTGAATGCGCTCGCCGGCTTCGGTCGCCTCGAACTCGATCTCGAAATCCATCATGCCCGGAACAGTCGCCATGACCGGAAGCTTTTCACGCTGCCCGTGAGCCCCAACGTAGAGACTGCCGCTGCCCTCCACCGACTTGAACTCGACAACCGCGTTCTCCGACTTGGGCAGTTCGGAACTGCGCAGGTAGATACCAAGCGTACCGGTGGCATCGGGGAAGTAGAGCTTGAACGCGAGGCAGCCCTTGGACACCGCCGGGATGTCAGTCGTCATATAGACTTTTTCAACAGCGTCACGGTCGCTCAAGCGCACCCAGCTACCGGAATCCACGCCGGGCGGGGTCGCCACTGTAATCGAGGTAGCCTCTCCCTTGGCCCGGACTTTCCAGGGTGAACCGGGCTCCGAACCCGGCGCAGTCGCCTCAAAGGAAGCCGCCGAAAGCAGGTTGCTTTCAGCCGCTCCCGCCGACAGGGAAAGACCCGCCAGCATCATGAACAAGCATCGAACGATATATTTCGGGGTTGACATGATGGCTTTATAATAAATATTAAACAGGCATGTCAACCCGAAATTTGCTCGTCGTATTAAGCGAATCCGAAAAGCAGGATTTCCTTCCCCTTCCCCTGTGGGAGCGTCTTTGCGGGCTTGCTCCCGACCTCACCTGGATGACACCACAAGAAGTGGAAGAGCGAGGCTGGGAATCCGTCTTCAGCTCGATAAAACCTAAAATCCTTGTCACCGGATGGCGTACTCCTCCCCTCCCCGACGATGGCATTTTTGCCCGCGAGTCCGGGCTTGAATACCTCTGCCACCTGCCCGGTTCGGTCCGCAAACTTATCCCCGAAGTCTGGATCGCAAACGGCCTTGTCGTAAGCAACTGGGGCAACAGCATCAGCCACGTGGTGGCCGAGTGCGGGTTAATGTTAATTACCTCCGGGCTGCGTCGGGCCGGGTACTGGAACAACGCCATGCACCACAGCGATGCCTGGAAGGGGCCGGACCTGGACACCTGCTCGCTCTTTGGGCGGCGGGTGGGCATCCACGGACTTGGGGCTATCGCTCGTTCGCTGGTCCGACTGCTGGAGCCCTTTGGCCTCGAAATATCCGTTTATTCCCCGAGTGTCCCGCAGGAGGTCCTGGACGAGTATAGGGTCAAGCGGTGCGACAGCCTGGAAGAGCTTTTTTCCAAAAACAATGTCATCGTCGAACTGGCTCCGCTGACGCCCAAGAACACCGGGATCGTGACCGAGGAGCTACTTCGCATGATCCCCGACGACGGTCTGTTTGTAAACATCGGGCGCGGTGCCGTGGTGGACGAAGACGCACTGGCACGCGTGTGCGCCGAAGGCCGCCTGCACGCCGCGCTCGATGTTTATACCATCGAACCACTGCCGGCCGACTCCCCGCTGCGGCAACTCGACAATGTCACCCTCCTGCCCCATCTGGGCGGCCCAACCGTGGACCAGCGCCAGACCGCCGGGGCCTATGGGCTGGACAACATCGAACGCTACCTGCGCGGCGAAGAGCCCGAATCCGTCGTCACCCTGAGCACCTATGCCCGCGCCACTTGAGACCATTGCTCCGCGCCGAGAGAGCACCGGCTCCCTTTGGCTGAGCGAGCGGGCACTGCGCCTGCTCACTCCCGTCATGGCCTGCATCGAGCCGGAGCGGGCGCGCATCGCCCTGCACGGACGCGCCTCCGACCACGACGCACGGGCCGACCGCCTGGAGTCCGTCGCGCGCCCCTTTCACCTCTACGCACTGTTGGGACGGCACGCCCCGGAACAGCTTCCGGAGTCCTGGCATGCCAGTTTCTCCGCCTGCCTCGACCACGGAACGTGTCCTGAATCATCAACCTACTGGGGAGAGGCGACAAACTTCCACCAGTTGGTGGTCGAAATGGGACTACTCGTCCTGAGCCTGGAAATCTCGCGCGAGCATTTCTGGTCCACCCTGGAACCGGGGCTGCGCGAGCGCGTGCTTGACTGGCTGGAAAGTGCCCGGGGCGTCGCCATGCACTGGAACAACCATTTATTCTTCGGGATTTTCATCCTCGAATTTCTCCGGCGCGAAGGCCGCGCCCACCACGAAGACACGGCTTTGATCGAGCAGCATTTTCGCGAACTGGAGTCCATGCACCGCGGCAGGGGCTGGTTCCGCGACGGACTGAACGACTCGTCGGATTTCTACAACGCCTACGCCTTCCACTACTACGGGCTGAGCTGGTGTTATTTTTTCGCGGACCGGGACGATGAACGCCGCAAGCGCTGGATGGACTGGGGACAAGCCTTTCTGACCAGCTACCCGACCCTCTTCGCCAGCAATGGCGCAGTCCCCGGCTTCGGACGCTCGCAGATTTACCGCTTCGCCTCGCTGGCCCCCTTTGGCCCGGCGCTCGCCTTGAACTGCTGCCCGCTGGACGCCTCCATCGTAAGACGCATTGTGCAAACCCACCTGGACTATTTCCTCGAAGCTGACGCCTTCACCGCCGAGGGCTGGCTGAACATCGGCTGGACCACCCCGCTCCCGGCCATTGCCGAGAGCTACTCGTGCACGGCCAGTTGCTACTGGGCGGCGAAGGGATTTTCCCTGCTCCTGCTACCGCCGGAGCACAGCTTCTGGAGAGCCGAGCCTGCCGACACCCAAACCGCCTACCCGGATGCCACCCACCCCCTGCCCGGTGTCGGGCTGACCCTGCGGCGCTTCGGAGGCGACTCCGAGATCATCAACACCGGCACGGCGGTTTCGCTGATGAACCTGCGGTACTTCGCGGCTAAGTGGTCGAAGCTGGCCTACCGGGCCTCCTCCGGGACCGTGCTCCCCTGCCCCGCACATCCCTGGCCTGCCGACCTCGCGCTCATCGCCGAGGCGGAAGGGACGCGCTTTGGCCGTCACCTGACCTATGCCACGGAGTTCGGAGAGAACAGCGCCCGCTGTGTCTATGCGCTGGGCGAAAAAACACACCGGTTCGTGGCCCGGGTTGACACGCGCATCAGTTGGGAAGGCGCCTGGCTGCTCGTCGAGCATGAGATCGAAGCCAACGGTCCCTGCCGCTTGATTCAGGGCGGCTTTGCCCTCGGGTACGCCCCGGGCGAAGCACCCGAGCCGTTCCCGCTGGAACGCGGCTTGTCCGTGCGAACGCCCGACGGGCGTCATTCGCTCCTGCTGGACGTGGACGGTTTTGACACCTTCAGCCTCGACCATTGCGCCCCGGACGCCGGGCAGCTTCACACCCTTTACCCGTTGCATACCATTCCGCTCGCTTCCGCTCAGATGAGGGGGGAGAAATTGCACTTGTCCTGCCTGATTTACAGCGGTCCCGAACACGCTGTCGATCCCCCCGAGTCCCTGGCAGGGCAAACAAGAAGGCGGGATGCCTTCGCCTCCACCGCCCAAAATCCGTAGCCGGGTGTACCAGAGCGCAGTTTTCCGCTAACCGGGAATCACTAATAAATATGGCTACCCCTTTCGATTTAATCCAAAAACAGAACTTGCCCAAGCAGATGATGAAAACCCACCTCATTGCCACCCTGTTGCTCTGCTGCGCCCTGCATCCGCTCAGCGCCACGAACCAATGGATCCGCCCCGCGGACTTACCCGAAGTCCCGCCGGAGCCTCCCCGCACCTGGATCCTCAAAGACCAGCAGGAACGCTTCGCCAAGTACTGCCTTGAGGGCGAGGATGCCCGTTTCTTTGCCAACCTGAAGGCCGACTTTGACCGGCAATACCTCCACGTGGCCTTTCCGGCTGAGCCGGAGTCCTTCGGCGATTCCAACCCAAGCACGCGCACTTCGGACAAAATCGACGCCTGGCGCGAAGCCCAGGACACCTGCAACCTCGCGGCCGGAGTCGCCAGTACCGCCGCCATCATCTGGCGCGCCACCGGCGAACAGGCTTACCTCGACAAAGCGCGGGAGTTCCTCCTCGGCGTGACCGAGTGGGACCTCGACGGGGCCACCAACATCCTCTATAATGACGAGACGAACTTCCGCCTCCTGCGCCTCCTGCCGGAAACCTATGACCAGATCCGCGACGAACTCACCCCGGAGGAACGCACGCGCGTGCTGGATATGTTCCGCGCCCGTGGCAACCTGACCTTCCAGCACATGCTCGACAACCGCACGGGCCTGGTCATCCGTAACTCCCTGCTTGTCGAGCCCTCCAGTCACCCGGTACGCTTCGTCCCCATGCTCGGGCTGATGGGGCTCGCCCTCTGGGACGACCTGCCCGAGGCGCAAGACTGGTTCGCCTTTGCCTACCGCTTCTACCGTGAACAGTTCCCCCCGTGGGGCGGCGACGACGGCGGCTGGGCCGAAGGGCTGGCCTACTGGCGCGGAACCATCGAGCATGCGTCCTTTCAGGACGGGCTCTGGCTCATCGGAGCCCCAGAAGCCTACGCCAATCCCTTCTGGAAACGCACCTTTTACTTCCCGGTCTATTTCCTGACCCCGTGGGCCTCCACCGCCTACGGTGATACCCCGCTGGCGGGCAAGATCGGCATGGAGCCCGGCATCCGCGACATCATTGTCCACGCGGCCAAGATCTATCAGGACGGCTACCTGAGTGCCTATGCCGCGCTTTACGAAGACCGGCATCCATTCCCGGAAAACGACACCGAGTTCAAGCTCTGGCGCAAGTACCCGATCCCGGTCGAATACCTGCTGCGCGACTTCCTGGTCAGCGATCTGCCGCTGCCGCCCGCGCTCGACCTGGACAAGCTTCCCGGCTCAACCTATCTCAAGGATATCGGCTGGGTGGCGATGCACACTAACCTGGGCTCGCCGAAAAAGGACATTTTCCTCCAGTTCAAGTCCAGCCCGTACGGCTCCTACAGCCACAGCCACGCTGACCAGAACAGCATCATCGTCAGCGCCTACGGCGAGCCCTTTCTGATTAACTCCGGCTATCGCGAATACCACCGCAGCCCCCACCATCAGGGCCACACCCGCCAGACGCTCTCCAAAAACAATCTCCTGATCAACGGCCAGGGCCAGCCGGCCCAGAATAAAATGGCCAAGGGGAAGATCACCGGCTACCAGGCGACCCCTGACTTCACCTGGGCGCGGGGCGACGCCACAGCGGCCTACAAGGCCAACCCGAAGCTTTCAAAAGTCCGCCTCGCCCAGCGCGAAGTCATTATGCTCCCCGACGGGTTGATCATTTCGCGCGATGAAGTACAGCTCGACGAGCCGGGCGTCGTCCAATGGCTCCTGCACAGTGTAAACGCGCCCGAAACCGATGCGTCCACCTCGACGGTCACACTTCACTCCGGCGACAAGGGTATGCGCGTCGCGCTGGCCTCGCTGGATTCGCCTCTGAGCTTCTCCGTCAGCGATACCTTCACCGTGCCGGTCGACCCCAAGTACCTGAACAAAGGCTACGTTCCACAGTACCACCTCACCGCGACGACCGAAACGCCCGCCGCCCGCCAAGTCATCTACGCGGTGATGACTCCGCTCGACGCGCCCGGCCACCCCGGAGCCACCATCCTCGACGCAGCCGATGACCACCTGAGCGTCGTCTGTGCCGACGGCGAGCGCTTCCGCCTCGTCTTCACGCAGGCCGGGCCGGAAAAACTAGCCATGGAGCCGACATCAGGAAAAACGAACTAGGCCGCGTGAACAAAATGCGGCACGAGCAGCCGCAGGCGTTTTCATCGGCCGACCCCTTTCTATGGGTTCAACCTAACGTGGTAAACGGCCCAGTTTACCACGTTGGGCTCCCCCTTCTCCCAAATACCTGGAAAATTTATAGTGCTTAAACGGTTTTCTCTACCGTTTTTCCGGCACTTAAGTTTGATCAAATGATTAAGAGTCCTTAATCAGAACCATGCCAGGTTTGCCCACACCTCCGCGTATCGCGCTCCTCATCCGCGCCCATCTGAGCATCAAACGCGAGATACTGGAAAATATCGGACAGTGGGTGGCTCACACCCGTTCATGGGAATTGGAGTATCTGGACGACGCCATTGACGCCAGGCAATGGGCCGTATCGGAGAGCGTAAGCGGGATCATCGCCTGGCCGGACAGCGATGAAAATATCAGCTTTCTCAGCCGATGCGGTCGCCCGGTTGTCACGCTTGGCAGCCTCACAGGAACCCTGCGACCCCGAATCCGCTTTGACAATCAGGCGATCGGAGCGCTCGCTGCCGAGCACTTCCTCCAACGCGGCCTCAGGCATTTCGCGTTCTACGGCGAGCGCATGAATTACAGCTACTGCACCGAGCGGTTGAAAGGATTTTCCCAGCGACTCAAAGCGGAAGGATTCACTCCGGCTGTGTTCTCCATGCAGCACGATTCACAAAGTCTGAAAAACGTCCTCGACCAGGCTTCAGGTTGGTTAAGGGATTTACCCAAACCCATCGGCATACTGGCGGATCGTGATGCCTCGGGTACGCATCTGCTAGCGATGTGCCAGCACGCCGGGATTCGCGTTCCGGACATGGTCGCCGTTTGCGGAGTAGGCGGTGATCGCATACTCTGTCGGCTGGGGACCCCCTCCCTCAGTTCCGTGCAACTGCCGGGTAAACAAATCGCGGAATGCGCCATTGATTTGATGAGCCGCATGCTCAATGGCGACAAGGTTGAGCCCACGACCACACTGGACGAATTCCGTATGATCGAACGCGCTTCGACCAACATGTTTGCGGAGGATGATCCGGTTGTTCACAAAGCACTGAGCCACATTCGTGACCACTATCACGAGACGGCAACGACAGATGCCATCGCCCGCGCCTGCGGGGTTTCCCGGCGCGTGCTTGAGCGTCGCTTCAAGAACGCCACCGCCCGAACGGTACAGAACGAAGTCCTACGCGTGCGGGTTATGCGGGCAAAAGATCTTTTACTCGATTCGGAGTATTCTGTGGCCCAAATCGCCGACCTTTGCGGCTTCACCGAACCCCAAAGACTCTCCGAAGCCTTCCGTCGCCACTTCGGGCGCAGTCCGAGTCAGATCCGAACGGGGAAACGGCCATCGTGACCCCGAGGACGGCCCGCTCTTCAGCCTGTTTGCGTGCTGACCCTTCGGGGCGAGGGGTTGCCTCCCACTACGGCAGCGGATCCGGCGGTGCCTGTGCTTCGACAGGTATCTCAGCATGCGTGAAGCTCAGGTAAGGGGCACAGTGCTCCATATGGGTAGGACGCTCGGTTGCGAGCGAAGCAGCGGCATCCGGGTTGCTCCAGCGCCCGCTGAGGATTTCATAATAACCAACGTAGTTGATCGCATGCAGCTGACTCAGGTCGCCCGTGTAATAAGGGAAACTTGCGGGATTACGCACCCATCCGGCCAAGGTGTCGAAAGCGGTCTGTAGCTTACGCCCATCTTTCGAGGTATAGTCGAAAAGATCGACACCATTGATCCGGGCGATTTCAGCGGCGATCACGCTTGCCCCGATCGTGAAGTGAGAATACCAGATGCCATGCTCCCCACGGCCCTGATTACGCCGCACCTCCTTGACGAGATGCCCCCGGTCATCCATCTGAATGGGGATCAACTCCATCCAACGGTGAGTGGCCTCATCAAACAATTGCTGATCCCCATTATAGGCGGCGATGGCAAATCCCAGAACAAGCCCCCAATTGCCCCAGTTATTATCCCTGTGCCATACAGGCCAGGTGCGCAGTTGAGTTTTCACGAGATTCAAATAATGCTGGAATTGAATCTCATCCTCCGCACTCCAGGCATCGGATCCACGCAGCAAATCAGCCGCGAAAATCATTGCCGGGAAATGGTAGCTGAAGCTTAAGCTGGAATCGTCTCCGGCCTCCAGTTGCGTGACCATCGTCCAGGCTCGCACCAAGCGGGCTGCCGCCACCGCATAGGCAGGGTCACCTGTCATGCGATAGGTCAGCGCCAAGGCGTATGCAATGTTGGCATCGTCGCGAAGCCCGTTCTTTGCCGCACGATGGCCCACCGTGTCCTGATAGAACCCCGGCACCTGCCAGTGCCCATCCACCGGCGTGTGGGGTTCGCGCTCCAGCGACGCATCGGCCAGCGATTTCATTTCCAAATAGGCGGAATAATTGGGCTCCGTGTGCGACGCGACTCTGGTCTGCAACTGCCTAATACGATCTGCGCTGAGAAACACGCCCTGCCCGGCAGCGACGGCGCCGTAGGATGCCTGAGCTATGCCAGAGACCGAAGCCATCGTGAACAGCAACCATCCAGCGATCAGGGATGTCTTGAGAGGGTGATGTAAGAAAAACATAAATTCGCCATCTTGGGAGCTCCACCATAAAACACAACGTACCATGAACGGATATTCCGAGGTAATATCCGCCCCCCACCGTTGCCCTCATCCAGCGTCACTGGTGGGAAGGAAAGATAGAGCGCTGGCTTTAAAAGCCCAACTGGTACCAACCGCGCACCCTATCGGATGCGACGCAGGCAAGCTATTGAGAGAATGCCAAGGCCAATGATAAGCGCATTGGTTTCAGGCTCGGGAATCACAGCCACCGACAAATCGCTCACACTAAAGCTACCTCCATCGCCCGCCTGTCCCAAAGGTGTACCCGCCGCAAAAAACTGAATAGCATCAAAAGAGAACACACCGTTTGTATCGTCCACCACATCGGTGAAGCTGTACGCTCCGATCGACCCGCTAATCGTAACGCCCGTCGCGGTTCGGGTGACGGACAGCTCTCCGGCGTAAGTCCCGTTATTAAGCGGGTTCGTCACGTTGTCATAGGTTAAAGTGCTGATCGTGGGATTGGCACTGCTCGCCATGACAATGTCGTTCGTCCCTTGTCGATCCCGGAGCGTCAGCGTCGGGTTTGTCCCGCCCGCAAGACTGGGTGCCCAAATGGAATACCCGGTCCATCCCGAATTACCCGAAACCGAGTAGTTGTTGCCGGTGGTTTGGCTATCTCCCGTATTCATCAATCCGAAGCGGAAAGCATCGTTTGCATTTTTACCTGCGCCTTCTCTTTGATAATTGAAAGTGACGTTAAAAGTCATCTGAAGCGTTTCACCTTCGGCCAACGTCAGCGGCGTGGCCCCAGGTGCAAAATAGGTCGTCGCCGTCGAGTTGCTCTGAACATCGACTTGATAGGTAAACCCGGTGGCATCGCCATTCGTGATCGGTGTTCCGTCCTGCGCGCCGAACGCCCAATCGCCGGTAAGGGTTTGGGCGCTGAGCGAGACAGTCAAAGACGTCATGAATAAAGACAGGGCAGAAAGGATAATTCGCTTTTTCATAGATCGAGAGTATAGCATGGCCGTGCCCTAAAAAACTAACGTAAATACGTATTTAACTTACGTATTTACGCCAACTCCGTGACCGCATGAAGCTGTCAACCACCAGATATTTCGGGCTGAGTCAGGGTCGGTGAGACGGGACTTTTCCGAGGCAGGATTGAGGTTTTGAGACGAGGTGAATCAAGATTCATCGAGTCGAAAAACATCGAGTCCAGACCGGGAAGACCCATTTTAGGCCGCTTTGAGCGTTTACCTGAACAGGCCCTGGGTATGGAAATAGTGTAACCTAAACGTAATTTTTATGTCAGATATTTTTTAATAAAAAACACTTTTCATGGGCAGCGAGAGTTTTAGGGTGCCGTCAGGTGGACCTAAAACATAGGAAGCCGTGGGGCGTTGTTCACGGGAATTGAGCCCGATCAGCGGAGCCCCAGCAGGCAGGGAGGAAACTGCTTTCGGGTAATGGGTATGCGGGGAAAACGCTGAGGCATTCCCATTGGAGCGGCCTCTGTCATCCGGAAAAGACTTGTAGCCCAACGCGGCCAACAGGCAAATGGACAGCCACCACACTGCGCCCCAATGGCGGTGTGACGAACCAGAACCCTTTGTTTGAAATCGCGACTTCAATGAAAAATCCTAGTGGCATTCAGCGAAAGCCTTTGGGCGTAGCAAGGCCAATATCGGCTATGCCCCTCGGTGCCGCAGGAGAGCATTCTCACGCCGGTTGCGGCCAGAGCATCCACAGGTACAGACCGTAAACAGCCAGCAACAGCAGACCTTCCAGGCGGATGAGTCGTCTGCCAGTGTAGAGAAGGGGCAGCAGCAATACCGTGAAGACGATGACCATGAGGGTATCGAGCGGCTGAATGCCGGTGGCGTGTATGGGGGCGACCAGACCGCTGATACCGAGAATCCCGAGGATATTAAAGATGTTGGAGCCCACAACATTGCCGATGGCGATGTCCGGCTGCCTGCGCAGGGCGGCGATAACCGAGGTGGCCAGCTCCGGCATACTGGTTCCGGCGGCGATGATCGTCAGGCCGATGACCGCATCACTGACCCCGATCTGACGGGCGATGAGCACCGCATTGCGAACCAGCAGGTCGGAGCCGAAAATCAGCAGGCCCAGTCCGGCTACGATCAGGGCAAGATCGATGCCCCAGTGATGCCACGAGATTTTAGGCGCATCCAGCAGCAAATCGTTGTCCGTCTGTGGCGGCTCTTTGCGGGCCTGCCGCAGATTCAGCAGGATGTAAACGATGAGAGCCGCCACGAGCAGGGCGCTTTCCGGTCGGGTGACGGTTCCACCCAACAGGATCAAGGGAAGTGCCAGAGCGACACCGAGTGCGATGGGCGCATCGAATCGGATGACTTGCAGGTGAACCCGAATCGGGCAAATCAGGGCGGTCAAGCCCAGGATGATCCCGATGTTGAAGGAATTCGAGCCCAGCACATTGCCCAGCGTGATGTCGCCCTGACCGTTCAGTGTTGCCTGGAGGCTCACTACCAGTTCGGGGGAGCTGGTCCCGAAGGCGACGACAGTCAGCCCGATGACAAGGGGGCTGACCCCGAAACGGGCGGCGAGTGTCGAACTTCCGCGCACGAGCCCTTCGGCCCCGATAAAAAGCAGCGCGAGCGATAGGCAAACCAATAGGACAGGGATGAGCATGAGAACTCCGGTTGCTGAAAATCAGAACGCTTTTCGGGCATTTGCAGGGCGGTGACAAGCGGCTTTAGTCCACGGCTTGCGGAAATGTCCGTTATTTGCGGCGATCCCACTGGTAAAGTGGGCAAGGCCTACGGAGCCACATTCAATTTTTTCATGGGCATCTTAACAAAATCTTAATGGAAATGGCCCCGGTCTTAACTACCCGCTCGGGCGGCGGTGCGATAGACTGGGGGCATGGCAAACAAAGTGTCACAATCCCCGTGGTCCGGTGCGTTGCTGAGGGCGGCGTCGCTGGAGGGCTGGAAGAAGATGGACCCCCGGGTGCAGGTGCGCAACCCGGTCATGGCTGTGGTCTGGCTGGGAGCCGTGGTCCTGACCGTGCTGCTGCCTTTTCATTTCTCGGGTTTCAACCTGCAAATCGCGCTCTGGCTGTGGCTCACGCTGTGGTTCGCCAACTTCGCCGAGGCCGTGGCCGAGGGCCGGGGCAAGGCCCAGGCCGCCTCGCTGCGCAAAGCCAAGACGACGCTCCAGGCCCGCCGCCTCAAAGAGGACGGCAGCGAGGAGGCCGTTTCGGCGGCCGACCTGGCCAAGGGCGATCGCTTCGTCTGCGAAGCCGGGGACCCGATCCCTGCTGATGGCGAAATCATCGAGGGCATCGCCACGGTGGACGAGAGCGCCATCACCGGGGAGTCCGCGCCGGTCATCCGTGAAAGCGGCGGCGACCGCAGCGCGGTGACCGGCGGCACGCGGGTACTCTCTGACCGGATTGTGGTGCGCGTCACGGTGGAGCAAGGGCAGAGCTTTCTGGACAAGATGATCGGCCTGATCGAGACGGCCAAGCGCCAGCGCACGCCGAACGAGGCCGCTCTGGGCATCCTGCTGGTCAGCCTGACGGTCATCTTCGTATTGGTCGTTTTCAGCCTTCCGTTGATGCTGAAATACCCGGCCTTCGAGGGCGTCCAGATCACATTGCCGATTCTGGTCGCCCTGCTGGTGTGCCTGATCCCGACCACGATCGGAGCACTCCTGAGCGCGATCGGTATCTCCGGCATGGACCGGCTGGTGCGGCATAATGTGCTGGCCATGAGTGGCCGTGCTGTCGAGGCCGCGGGCGATGTCGATGTCCTGCTACTGGACAAGACCGGCACGATCACCCTGGGCAACCGGCAGGCGACGGAGTTCGTCCCGGCCCCCAGTGTCGAACCGCAGGCAATGGCCGACGCCGCCCAACTGGCCTCCCTCGCAGACGAGACGCCGGAAGGCCGTTCGGTCATGGTGCTGGCCAAGAACAAATTCGGCCTGCGGGGTCGCGACCTGCATGCGCTCGATGCCACCCCGGTCAAGTTCACCGCCGAAACCCGCATGAGCGGACTGGACATTCATTCGAGGGGCGGCGTGCGCAAGCTGCGCAAGGGTGCGGTGGAGGCGATGGAACGATTCGCCCAGCGCAGCGGGATCACGCTCCCGGCGGAGGTCAAGGCCGCCGCCGAGCGTATCGCCCGCGACGGCGGCACCCCGCTGCTGGTGGCCGACGAAACGAAAGTCTATGGCGTCATCCACCTCAAGGATGTGGTCAAGGGCGGCATCCGGGAGCGCTTCGAGCACTTGCGCCGCATGGGCATCCGCACGATCATGGTCACCGGCGACAATCCCGCCACCGCCGCCGCCATCGCGGCTGAGGCCGGGGTGGACGACTTTATCGCGGAGGCCAAACCGGAAGACAAGCTCGGGCGCATCCAGCAGGAACAAGGCAAGGGGCATCTGGTCGCCATGATGGGCGACGGCACCAACGACGCCCCCGCCCTGGCCCAGGCCGATGTCGGCGTGGCCATGAACAGCGGGACGCAGGCCGCGCGCGAGGCGGGCAACATGGTCGATCTGGACAGCAACCCGACCAAGCTCATCGAGGTGGTCGAGATCGGCAAGCAGCTCCTGATGACGCGCGGCTCGCTGACCACCTTCAGCCTGACCAACGACATCGCCAAGTATTTCGCCATCCTCCCGGCGATCTTTATCGGGCTGTTCGCCTCCCACGGGGCGGAAGGCCCGCTGGCGGCGCTCAACATCATGGGCCTGCATTCGCCGCAGTCGGCGATCCTGAGCGCGGTTATTTTCAACGCGCTGGTCATCGTCGCCCTCATCCCGCTCGCGCTCAAGGGCGTGCCTTACAAGCCCATCGGCGCGGCAGAGGCCCTGCGGCGCAACCTGCTCGTGTACGGCCTGGGCGGGCTCATCGTGCCCTTCGCGGGCATCAAGCTGATCGACCTGATCGTGGCCGGACTCGGCCTGGCCTGAACTCCTGTCCGCAGACACTGAACCCGAACCATTTTCATACTATGAGCGCGATACTCTTTATGACCCTCGTCATCGGCGGGACGGCCCTGCTGGCCTGGCCGCTGGGACGCCACCTGAAATGGGCGATGGACCCGACTCCCTCGCTCGTCAGCACCCGCAGCAAGATCGACCGTCTGTTTCTGCTTGTCGGCGGGAAGGCGGTCGGCAAGCCGCAGGGCTGGAAACAGTACACGCTGTACCTGCTGGTCTTCAACGCGGTGATGTTCGGGCTGGCGTTCGCCCTTCTGGCCTGCCAGCAATCCCTGCCGCTCAACCCGGACGGCAAGGGTGCGCTGGATGCCAGCCTGGTTTTCAACACGGCGGTCTCGTTCACCACGAACACCAACCTGCAACACTACTCGGGCGAGGTCTCGCTCAGCTATTTCTCTCAGCTTTTCGCGCTGATGTGGCTTCAGTTCGTCTCGGCGGCCACCGGCATCGCGGCCCTGGCGGCGCTGGCACGCGGCCTGTCCGGGCGCAAGCATCTGGGTAATTTTCTCATGGATGTGCAGCGGGCCACCTTTTTAGTTCTGCTGCCGCTGGCGGTAATTTTCGCCGTGCTCCTGGTACTCGGCGGTGTTCCCATGACGCTGGAAGGCTCGGCGGTGGCGACCACGCTGGAGGGCATCCAGCAGACTATCGCCCGGGGGCCGGTGGCCGCCTTTGTCGCGATCAAGCAACTCGGCACCAACGGCGGCGGCTTCTTCGGCCCGAACGCCACCCACCCGCTGGAGAACCCGGGTCTTTTCACCGACGTGCTGTCGATGGTGATGATCATCCTCATCCCCATGGCCTGTGTGTGGATGTACGGACGGATCGTCGGAAGCCGCCGGCACGCCGCTGTCATTTTCGGGGTGATGCTCGCGCTCCTGCTGCTCAAGGCGGGCTCGGCAGTTTATTTCGAAACGGCGCCGACGCAAGCCTTAGCCGGGCTCCCGGTCGAGCAGACGGTTGGCAACCTGGAGGGCAAGGAACTGCGCCTGGGCGCGGCCACCGGGCCGCTCTGGGGCGTGCTGACGACCTCGACCAGCAACGGCTCGGTCGGAGCCATGCAGAACAGTCTCAACCCCTTGACCGGGCTGTGCGCCCTCGTCGGCATGTGGCTCAATGCGACCTTTGGCGGCGTGGGCGTCGGCATGATCAACATGTTTGTCTTTATCGTTATCGCGGTCTTTGTCGCCGGGCTCATGGTCGGGCGTACGCCGGAGTACCTCGGACGAAAAATCGAGCCCCGCGAAATGAAGCTGGCGGCCATCGCCCTGATTTGCCACCCGCTCTTCATCCTCGTGGGCACGGCGCTGTTCGCCGCCACCGCCTGGGGCATCGACACGGTCAACAACGCCGGGCCGCGCGGGTTCACCGAGATTCTCTACGAGTTCTCGTCGGCGGCGGCCAACAACGGCTCGGGCTATGAAGGGCTGGGCGACGGCACCGCTCCCTGGAACATCGCCACCGGGCTGGTCATGCTGCTCGGGCGCTACCTCCCGATCATCCTTCCGCTGGCCATCGCCGGTTCGCTCGCGGCGAAAAAGCCGGTGGCCGAATCCGCGGGCACCCTGCGCACGGACGGGCTCACCTTCGGCATCATGATGCTCGCCACGATCATCTTCATCGGGGCGCTGACCTTCTTCCCGGTCGCGCTGCTGGGGCCCATCGCCGAGCATCTGGCCTATATGCATTACCCCCTGATTTGAAAGGAACACCAGCCATGACACTCCTCATCAGCTCCCTGCGCATCGTACTGGCCTCGCTCATCATCTGCGTGCTCGGTTACGCCGGGCTCATCCTGGCGATCGGGCAAGCCGTCACCCCCGCAACCGCCAACGGCAGCCTGATCACCGGGGCGGACGGGCACGTCGTCGGCAGCCGCCTGATCGCGCAGCCCTTCACACGGGCGGATTATTTCTGGCCGCGACCCTCGGCGGTTGATTACGACGGCGCTGGGGCGGGCGGCAGCAACCTCGCCCCCACCAACTCCGCTCTCGCCGAACGGGCGGCTCCCGTTCTCGTCGCACTCGGAGCCTCTCCGGAGCATCCCGCCCCCGCCGACCTCGTGACGGCTTCCGGGAGCGGGCTGGACCCTCACATCACCGAGGAAGCCGCGAAATACCAGCTCGCCCGCGTGGCGGCGGCGCGGCAGCTTGCCCCGGAGCAGGTGGAGGCGCTGATCGAGCGGCTGTCCTTCACACCGGGCGGCGTTCTGACCGGCACGCCCATCGTGAACGTGCTTGAGCTCAACCTCGCGCTCGATGCCCTGGGCGTAGAAAAACAGGAACCGGCCTCATGAAGCCTCCCCGTGTCTGTGTGGTTGGTCTTGGCCGCTTTGGTGCGGCGCTCGCGTTGGAATTGGTTCGGCGCGGCTGCCGCGTCACCGCTGTCGATTGCCGCAAAAGCCAGACCATTTGGCCACCAGCAGGGAACCGACAATGCCCATCAACGGGTCCATCCAGAGCCACCCGGCATACTTGGCGGCCAGTAGCGCAACGATGGCGGTGAGCGAGGTCAGGGCATCCGCGAGGACATGCAGATAGGCCGAACGCAGGTTGTGATCGTGATGGTCATGGTGATGATGGTCTGAATTTCGCGGGCGGCATCACGGGCGGTTTCCGGCGTCTCCGGGAGACTGATCAGATGATGTTCAAGGTGCTCGGTCAGCAGTTCCTTAGTGAGGGCATTGAGAGCGCCGCGACAGGCCGCGACCGTCGGAGGATCGTGTAGCAATCAGTTTCATCACCCAGCATTCACTCAATCGCTTCGGCTTGTCCTTTGATCCGGCGTATCCGCGCGATCACCTTAGGATTGTTCGGTAAGTGTGACATGCCTGTTTCTATACTGGAGTATAGTATATAGACAATAAAATGCCCCTCTTTAAAGCAATTTACCGGCTCAAAGCATACGACTCTTCCTCATCCTCGAATTAATCGAATGATCAATCACCACCAGTCTCTCTTGGCCGCTCACTCCGGAAAGGTGAAGACAAACTCACTGCCCTTGCCGAGCGCGCTCTTTACCCCTACCCGACCTCCGTTTCGTTCGGTAAAATCTTTAACCAAAAGCAGTCCGAGGCCGGTGCCGTTTTCACTGCGCGTTCCCAGCGTGGAGCTATTCCCGCGAATGAGAAAGAGCTTGCTTCGAGTCTCTTCACTCATGCCGACTCCGGTATCTTTAATCGAGAGGGTGATGGTCTTGTCGTTTTTCCAAGCTGAAACAACGACGTTGCCACCGTCTTCGGTGAACTTGAGCGAGTTGCTGATGACATTATTCAAGATAACAATAAAAGTGGCACGATCAACCTGAAGCGTCATCCCGGCCGGGACCTGGTTGATCAGGGTGATGTTTTTGACTTTTGCCGCGGCGGCATGAGAGGAGATGGCACCTTCCACCGCTTCAATCAACTCTACGGATTCCTTTTGAATCTTGATCTTATCACTTTGCGAGCGGGCCCAATGCAGCAGGTTTTCCAGCAGTTCGAAGGTGATTCTCGAAGATCGGTCGATCTCCTTAATAAACTGTAGACGCTCCTCATCGTCAAACTTGTCGTAGTCCTCGGAGAGGATGTAAGAATAGCCCAGAATGGCGTTGAAAGGGTTCCTCAAGTCATGGGCGATAATGGAGAAAAAAGTATCCTTGGTCTTGTTCGATTCCAGCAGCTCTTTGTTCACATTGTCGATCGAATCAATCTTCTGCTTCAGTTCGCGGGCCATCTGGTTGAACGACCCGGCCAGCATTTGTAGCTCCCCTTTCGTGTCGAGCTCAACCGTCGTTTCGAGATTTCCGCGACCGATTTCGTCCGCACTCTCTACCAGCTTCATCAATGGTTTTGAGATCGAACGGGAGATCAGCAGTCCAATTCCCAATGAGAGAAAAATGCTCAAAACCGATAGATAAACCCCCAACCGGATCGCCGTCTTCACCCGGTCGTTCAACTGCTCGATTGCCCATTGTATCTCTGCTTCCGACCCGGATGTCAATTCAGCCGCTATCGCTTGCATATCGCGAGCCAACGGTTCCAAAACTTCCTCGAACTGCTCATCTGCCTCCTTGGACTTCTGCGCGCCTTGCAAGGTGAGTAATGTGTCCAGTGACTGAAAGAAATCCGGCACGCGTGCGAGCAAAGCATTCAGCCTCTCCAGCTCTTCCAACTGCTCTTCATCCTCCCCCTCGCGCTCGAAGCCCAGATAAGTCGCCACTCTCAACTCTTCCAACGAGGCTTTCAACTTTGGGATCAAACTTTGAATGTCTTTCCTGGCCAGCTCAATCTCGTCCGGTCTCTCGGCAACTTCGGCCTCCAATAAAATCTCCCGTACATTCGATTTGATCCGTTGCAGCAAATACGAAACGCGATAAGATTCCATCATCTCCTTACGCTTCGAGAGTTCCAGATCGTCAACCTGGCGAATGATTCGAATATTTTCCCGTAAGGAATTAAAATCCACCGCCATCATGATGGCGGTGACCAGAATAAATCCGAGTATGATCCTCTTCCAAATCTTCATGTCTCAATATTTACCGATACCCCGTTCATCAAGGACGCTCAAGTGGGCAGTTAGAGTGGGCACGACTATGATCAACGACTCCAATGGGTTGTAAGCGTCTTACCGGGCAAATGTCGAGTTCTATGGGACAAATAGGATTCAGCCAAGCCCCTCCTTATTTTCGAAATCGGGCCACCCGCAGCTTTGCCTGTTGGCCATAGGAAGCAAACGGTATCGCCAAGATGTACAAGACGGCGATTAGGCCAAGGAGTGTATGCGGCCAGGTTAGCCTTTATACATTTATGACAATGCCAATAGCGCTTTTTTCGTTACTACCAAGTTTATAACCGCCCCAATATTACGCGCTGCCGTTCACCGCTTGCTCCAGGGCGGCGATGTCGATCTTGACCATGGTCATCATCGCTTCCATGGCACGTTTGGCTCGGACCGGGTCGGGATCGGTGATCAATTCGAGCAGGCGCTTGGGGACGATTTGCCAGCATAGGCCCCAGCGGTCCTTCAGCCAACTGCACGCGATTTCCTCTCCCCCCTCACTGAGTGCCGCCCACAGCCGATCGACTTCCTTCTGGTCATCGCAATGGATTTGAAAAGACACCGCCTCGTTGAACTTGTGGTGCGGACCGGCGTTGAGGCCGACGTACCGCTTGCCGGCCAGGGTGAAGTCAACGGTCAGAACACCCCCGGCCGGTACGCTTTCGGTATCAACCGGCGAACGTAAAACGCGCTCGATCCGGGAATCGGGCAGCAACGAGACATAGAATGTGGCAGCCTCTTCAGCCTGCCCGTCGAACCACAAGCACGGGGTGATTTTATCCTTCATGACTTGCATTGTTATGACGGTTTACCGGATTTGCAAAAGGTGAGAGGCACTTTCGGCACCTTTCCGGGCAAACAACAGCCGGTCAAAGGGTATTCTGGGTGAATTTCCGGGCCGATCTGGGGTCCCTATGTAAAAAGACGGAAAATCATTGGAAAACGGTAGGCACGGGTGGCGTCATTCACATACTCTATGAGACCGGCGTAATCCTTCGACAGGCCCCCGGACGAACCTCTCACACGTAACCCTCCCTAATCATGAAAGATCTCAAAATCCAGCCTTACCTCATCTTCAACGGCCAGTGCGAGGCCGCCATCGACTTCTACCGGCAGGCGCTCGACGCCGAGGTGGAGATGATGATGCGATTCAAGGAATGCCCCGATCCGTTACCGGATATGAACATGGACGAAATCGGCGAGCGCATCATGCACGCGTCCTTGCGTGTGCATGGCAATGTTCTCATGCTCTCTGACGGCTGCGGCGAAAGCGGAAAATTCGAAGGTATCTCGCTCTCGATCAACCTAAAGGACACGGAAATGGCCAAGCAGCTATTCGATAATCTGGCCGCCGACGGCAAGGTAAACATGCCGTTGAGCAAGACCTTCTGGTCGCCGTTATTCGGGATGGTCGAGGACCGCTTCGGCGTTTCCTGGATGGTCAATATCGAGGCCGAGCAGAATGCCGGTGCTTAACCTCAAAACAGATATCATCGATGAGCACTTCAGACATCCACCGCGTCGAACTGCACCGCGTGCTGCGCGCTCCGGCGGAGCGCGTTTACCGCGCCTTTCTCGAACCGTCCGCCCTCGTCAAATGGCTGCCGCCGAATGGCTTTACCGCCACCGTCCACGAATCGGACGCGCGGGTCGGCGGAACGTTCAAGATGTCCTTCACGAACTTCACCACCGGCGAGAGCCACAGCTTCGGGGGCAAGTATCTCGAACTGGTTCCCCATGAACTGATCCGTTATACGGACGAGTTTGACGATCCTGCCCTGCCGGGCGTAATGGAGTGCGAAATTCGCCTGAAATCCGTCTCATGCGGCACCGAACTGCGCGCCGTCCAGGACGGCATCCCTCCTCAAATACCGGTCGAAGCCTGCTACCTGGGCTGGCAGGAATCGCTCGTCCTGCTGGCGAAACTGGTCGAAGCGGAGATTGGCGAACCCTGATCCACGAGCGGTGGGGGCCGATTGGCGCAAGAGCCTGGAGCTCCCGCGCCTGTCAACTCCAGCTTTTGCCTAGGAAACGGTACATGGTCTGGCCGTGGCGTTCTTCGTCTGCGGCCTGTTCCTCCATCTGTAGCTTGAGGGACATGAGCCCTTCGCCACCCGCCATCTGGGCAAGCTTGCGATAGTTGCCGCCGTCGATTCTCCCTTCGTCGGCGTCGTGCTTCAACATTTCTTGCACCGATCCTTCGGGCGGCGTCAGGTCCGGCTCCAGTTGCGGTTTTCCACCGAGCGTTACAATCTGATCGGCGAGGTATTGGGTGTGCCGGAGTTCATTGGTGACCTCCTCGTGGTACATTTCCCGGACGCGTTCGTGCGCTTCTCCGCGAACCAAAGCCGCTTAGGGTCATATAGCGAAGAAAGGTCGTCATTTCGCGGTTCAACTGAGCGTTGAGTTTTTCCAATAGCGCTTCGTTACTCATGTGCATTGAGGGTTGTTATTAAGTTCTGAGTCAGAAGTGTCTGCATGCAAAGTAATGTGCCGGTTGTGAGCGGTTGACTGATGTTTTCGAGGACTGGGTTTTATTCGCACAGATGCTCAGGCGGCCCGGGGCCAGATGGTCTCGATTTCATGACGCGCTGGCCGACCTGGAGCAGAATATGCACCAGCACGTCCACACGGAAAACAACGTCCTCTTCCCCAAAGCCCTCCGGCGCGAAGCCGAACTGACCAGCAGCACACTGGCATAAACGTCGCGCCGTCCTCATGCTTGAGCGCGTGGGGGCGGCGCCTTGCAGTGGGCGTCGCGACTATCCGGGCTGACCCGCCAGCACGGAGCCTTCGAGAGCCTCCAGGCAGAGCCCGACAAAAGTTTCCTCGAACAACGTGAGCTGGTGCTGACGCGCCCAGTAGATTTTCCAAAGCCGCTCGATCGTATGCCCGTTCACAGGGCGCATGACCAGCGAGCCCTCGTCGAGTTCCTTTTGCACCGCCCACCGGGCCATGAAGGCGACCCCCTGCCCGATTTTGACCATTTCCTTGACCGCATCTATGCTGCCGACTTCGAGTATCTCGGCCGCACGAACGCCCTGACTGCGTAGCGCATCAAGTACCACCTTGTCAGTACGGCTTTCGTTCCCATACAGGTGGAGGGTCTCTCCCTCCAGATCGATGATCTTCAGTTGGCGCCGGGCCGCCAGCGGGTGAAAGACCGGCAGCACGATTTCCAGCCGGTCAGTGAACCAATCGCAGGCCGCCACCTCGACGGGTTCGCGCTCCAGCGCCACCGACAGGACCAGATCGACTTCCCCGCCGCGGAGGCGCTCCAGGTTCAGCGCCTCCCGGTCCGAGCGCACCAGGATCGAACAGCCCGGAAAGCTCTGCTTGAACTCCCGGAGCACCTCCGGCAGCAGCAGGTGGCAGCAGGCGGGGCTTGCCCCCACGCGCAGGCGTCCACGCCCCCACCCGTCCACGTCCGACAAGCGAGAACGGATGCCCTCCATCCGCGCCAGGATCTCTGCGGCTTCGCGGATGAGGTACTCTCCCACGGGCGTGGGCTTGATGTAGCGCCCGCTGCGCTCGAACAGCGTCTGCCCGGTCTCCTTCTCCAGAGCTTTCACCGAATGGCTGACTGCGGACTGTGTCAGGTGCAGTTCCTTGGCCGCCTCGGTAAAGCTGCGCGTGCGGGCTAGGGTCACGAGGGTCAAAAGCTGGCGACTGTCAAAAGGATTCATGGGGCGAGGACTCTGGCACGCAATCCGCTAGCATGTCCTGTTCCAATCCCCGCGCTCCCGTGGCCCAAAGAATTTCCGACATCCTGCGCATCGGCATCATCCGGCTCTGCGACGTCGCCCCCTATCTCATGGCGGCGGAGCTTGACCTGTACCGTCAGGCCGGGCTACGAGTGGAGCTGGCCTTCGAGCTGGGCTGGGCCTCCATTAAGCACAAGATTGCTTATGGCGAGCTCGACGCCGCTCAAGCACTGGCTCCCCTGCCGCTGAGCATCGCGGCCGGGTTCGGAGTCGCCCCCACGCCCTGCCGGGCACTGACCGTAACCAGCCGACTGGGTAACGCCCTAACGCTCTCACGCGGCATTCAGGAGCGCGGCGTGCGCACCGCCGAGGACTTCCGACGCGACGCCCGCTCCCCCACCCGCACTCGCCACTACACGCTCGGTATCGTATCGCTCGATTCGTCCCACCACTTTCTCCTGCGCCAATGGCTGCGGCAAACCGGCCTCGATCCCGATCACGATGTAAAAATCGTCGTCGTCCCGCCCGGCCAGGCCCTGCGCAACCTGCGCGCACAGACCCTCGACGGCTACTGCGTAGGCGAGCCCTGGAACAGCCTCGCCGTGCGCGAGGGGCTGGGCTGGTGCCCGGCGCTTAGCCACGACCTCGTCCCCGGCCACCCGGAAAAAGTCCTGCTCGCCTGTGAAAGCCAGCTCGCCGCCCGCCCCGAGCAATTCGCAGCGCTCACCCAAGTGTTGACCCAGGCCTGCATGTTCTGCGCAAATCCGGAAAATATTCCCCAGATCGCCCGCACCCTGCGCCGCAAGAGCATCCTCGGTCCGGCCGCAACGGGCGTGGAAAAAACGCTCCGGGGAGAATTCGACCGAGGCAACGGTCAAGGCCTTCAGATGGAGCCGGTCATCGATTTCGGATGCGAGGGACGTTTCACACCGGATGCCAGCGACCTCGACTGGATACAACGGGGTGCCACTGATGCAGGCTGGCTCGCCCTCGGCGAACATGAACTGAAAAGCCTGGCGGAACGCGTTTACGCCCCACTCGGCTAACCGAGCAGTCGTCGCCCTCAGGCGGCCACATCGCTGCCTATTTTCTATACACGGTACGCGGCCCTGATCCATGAGGCGCATTCATGCTGCGGATAAGGCACTTCTGCGCCCACACCGAGAGCGCTTACTTCTCGGGTCACACCCCATGCATGAATCATATTCATACACTTCATTAAAACAATGACGCGCACAAATATGATCATTAGCGGCGATTGGCATGCCTATTGCAAAAACTTCTGGCGCAACACCACACCGACACATCCACCTGCTACACGGCTCATGAAAATCACACGTCAAATACTCGCGCATGCGCTGCTGGCCCTCGCGCCGCTGGCCGTCACCGCCGCCACTCTTAATCTGGAAAAGGATCAGCTCAAGTTTGGCTTCATCAAGCTGACCGACTGCGCCCCGCTGGCCATCGCCAAGGAGAAAGGCTTCTTCGAGGACGAAGGGCTCCAGGTCGAGGTCATCGCCCAGCCCAACTGGAAAACGCTGCTGGACAACGTCATCAATGGCAACCTCGACGGTGCGCATATGCTCTCCGGGCAGCCGCTCGCCGCCACCATCGGCGTCGGGACACAGGCCGACATCGTCACCGCCTACACCCTCGACCTCAACGGCAACGCCATCACCGTCTCCAACGCGATCTGGGCGGAGATGCAGGCCAATGACTTCGACCTCGACAGCCCGCGCCCTGAGCACCCCATCAGCGCCGACGCCCTGCGCCCCATCGTCAGGGAAAAGCTCGACGAAGGGCAGAAGCTGCAAATGGGTATGGTCTTCCCTGTATCCACGCACAACTACGAGCTGCGTTACTGGCTCGCCGCCGCGGACATCAACCCGGGCTTTTACACCCCCACCGACAAGGGTGGCCGCACCGACGCCGAGGTCGAGCTCTCCGTCATCCCTCCCCCCATGATGCCGACCGTCCTCGAGGCCGGAAACATTCAGGGCTACTGCGTGGGCGAGCCCTGGAACCAGCAGGCCGTCGCCAAGGGCATCGGCGTGCCCGTCGTCACCAACTACGAGATTTGGAAGAATAATCCCGAAAAGGTCTTCGGCGTCACCCGCGAGTGGGCCAGCACAAACCCCAATACCCACATAGCCGTGGTCAAAGCGCTCATCCGCGCGGGCAAATGGCTCGACGAGACCGACAGCGCTGGCAACTACGTCAACCGTGACGAGGCCGCCCGCATCCTCTCCAAGCCCAACTACGTCGGCGCGGATTACAACGTGATCAAAAACTCCATGACGGGCACCTTCACCTTTCAAAAAAGTGACCGTCGGAGCATGCCCGATTTCAACGTCTTCTTCAAATTCCACAGCAGCTATCCCTGGTACAGTGACGGAGTCTGGTTCCTGACGCAGATGCGCCGCTGGGGCCAGATCGGTGAGGCCAAGCCCGCCTCCTGGTACACCGAGACCGTGAAGAAAGTTTACCTGCCCGAGGTGTACCTCGCCGCTGCCCGCCAGCTCCTCGACGAGGGCGAGATCGAAGAGGCCGACATCCCCTGGGACACCGACGGCTACCGGCCCGCCACCAGCGACTTCATCGACGGCAAAACCTACGACGGCCGCGACCCCATCGGCTACCTCAACTCCTTCACCATCGGACTGAAAGACCCCGTCGGCCTCGCCCGCAATTAATCGCCGCCACCACCGTTTTCCGCATCATGAAATTTAAAATCCTCAAAGCCCTCGACATCGCCGGACTCCAGGTGTTCGACCCGCTCGTGCGGCTGATCTACCGGGAGAATCCGCGCGAGCAGTGCCGGAAGATTCTCCTCTACATCGGCATCCCCGTGCTCACCTTCGGCGTCTTTCTCGGGCTGTGGTCCTACCTCGCCCCGCGCCACACGACAAAGGCCGGGCAGGTGCCCACACCGTCCGTGGTCGAGCACGCCGCTGGGGACATCTGGAGCTTTCACCGGCGCGAAAACCGCAAGGCCAACGACTTCCTGCTCAGCGGCGAAGCTCGTCAGGAGGCGCTCGTTCAGGTCAAGGCCCGGCTGGCCGAGCTTGAGCCACAGGCCGAGGCCGCCGGGGCGCGCGTGGACGAGCTGGAGGCGCAGAACCGCGCACAAATCGAAAAGCAGACCGCTCCCCTCGAAACCCACTATCGGGAGCTGCGTCAGCAGGTCCGCGACGCGGAAAAGCAGCGCGAGGCCGCGCTCATCGCCGAGGCCGACGCCCTGCCTGCCGACGACATTGAGGCCCGCCAGCTCTTCCTGAAAAAGCTGGCTGACGCACAGGCTCTTAGTGAAGCGGAAAAAGAGGAACTGCGCGCCTTCAAGGACAAAATCGACCAAGCCTACGCCACCAAGTTCCCGACCCTTCAGGCCGCCCGCCGCGCCTACAACCAGCAGGAGCAGGAGCTCCAGTTCCTGCGCAAGCGCCTCGACTACCTCACGGACGACAACCAGTCGGTCAAGGTCGCCGGAGAGGAAGCGGAGCTGACCACCTTGCAGAGCGCGTACTACCACGCGCAGGGGGGCGAGGCCATCTTCCGCTCCGCCGAGCAGGTGCTGCGCAAACAACAGTCCATCGACCGTATCAGCCAGAGCGCGTACTCCCGCCCCTGGACCTTTCCCCGACAGATCGCCCGCAGCCTGGCCTGCGTGTTCCTCGGCTTTTTCATCGCCACCATCATTGCCATCCCGTTGGGTGTCATCTGCGGGCTGAGCCGGGTCTGCATGGCCGCGCTCACGCCGCTGATCGCGCTGTTCAAGCCCGTCTCCCCCATCGTCTGGCTGCCGATTGTCTTCATCATCGTCGGCGGGTTCATCAGCGACCCGGAGAAGTCGTTCGTCCATCCGGCCTTCCTCTCCTCGGCCATCACCGTCGCCCTCTGCTCGCTGTGGCCGACGCTCGTCAACACCGCGCTGGGCGTCGCCTCGGTGGACAAGGACCATATCAACGTGGCCCGCGTGCTGCGCCTGGGCTTCGCCAGCCGCCTCTTTCGCATCGTGCTGCCCTCGGCCCTGCCGCTGATCTTCGCCGGGCTGCGCATCTCCCTCGGCGTGGGCTGGATGGTGCTGATCGCCGCCGAACTGCTCTCCTCCAGCGAGGGCATCGGCAAGTTCGTCTGGGACATGTTCAACAACGGCTCCTCCCAGACCTTCGCGCAGATGTTCGTCGTGGTCTTCGTGGTCGGTGTCGTCGGCCTGCTTCTGGACCGGATCATGATCGTCTTCCAGCGGCTGGTGTCCTTCGACGAGGCCCCCTCCGCCCTCTAACTCATAAAACATTTCCGCCTCATGGCTTACCTGAACATGGACAACGTCAGCCTCGGCTTCGGCCCCGAAGGCAACCGCACCGAAGTGCTGCGCGACGTTTCGCTCGCAGTCGAGGAAAACGAATTCATCGCCGTGGTCGGCTTTTCCGGCAGCGGAAAAAGCTCGCTCGTCGGGCTGCTCGCGGGGCTGCTCAAACCCGACCGCGGGCAGATCACGCTCGCCGGAAAGGCCGTCACCCGCCCCGGTCCACACCTGGGCATCGTCTTCCAGAACTACTCGCTGCTGCCCTGGATGAGTGTTTACGGCAACATCGAGCTCGCCGCCCGCCAGGCGTTCCCGCATCACAGCGCAGCCGAACGCCGAGCCCACGTCGAGCGCTACATTGAGATGGTCAGCCTCACCCCCGCCGCCCATAAAAAGCCCCGCGAACTCTCCGGCGGCATGCGCCAGCGCGTCTCCCTCGCCCGCACCCTGTGCATGCAGCCGCAGGTGCTGCTCATGGACGAGCCCCTGAGCGCGCTCGACGCCCTCACCCGCGCCAAGCTCCAGGACGAGCTGATCCGCATCTGGGAGGAGGACAAGCGCACCGTCGTGCTCATCACCAACGACGTGGACGAGGCCGTCCTCCTGGCCGACCGCATCCTCCCCCTCACACTTGGCCCCGGCGCCACACTCGGGCGGGAATTCCCCGTCACCCTGCCGCGCCCCCGCAACCGCGCCACTCTCAACACCGATCCGCGCTTCAAGGCCCTCCGCAACGAGATCATCCACTTCATGACTGCGATGAACAAGGAAGCCCGCCAGCAGCGCATGGACCGCTCGCTGAGCATGCCCGACATCCAGCCCATCGACTTCACCGCCGCCTGACACCGCCATGATCGACGACCGCTACATAGAAATTTATAATCTGGTCAAAGCTTACCCAAACCCGTTCGGCGAGAGCGTCGCCGTCGTGGATGGCTTTAACCTCACGGTGAAAAAGGGCGAGATCATCGGCGTCATCGGCCACTCCGGCTGCGGCAAGTCCACCGTGCTGACCATGCTCGCCGGGCTCAACGACATCACCGACGGCGGCATCATTGTGGCTGGTCGCGAGATCAGCGGCCCCGGACCGGACCGCGCCGTCGTCTTTCAATCGCCCTGCTTGCTGCCGTGGATGAGCGCGTACGGCAACGTCATGCTCGGCGTCAAACAGTGCTACCCGCACGCCTCGCGCGCGCAGCGGCGCATCATCGTCGAGTACGCGCTCAACGTCGTGGGCCTGGCCGACTCCATGCACAAGTACCCGCGCGAACTCTCCGGCGGCATGCAGCAGCGCGTCGGCATTGCCCGTGCCATCGCCCTCAAGCCCAAAGTCCTCCTGCTGGACGAGCCCTTCGGCCGCCTCGACTCGCTCACCCGCATGGAGCTTCAGGACGTGATCCTCGGCATCCTCGACCGTGAAAAAATCACCACCCTGCTCATCACCCACGATCCCGACGAGGCCATCTACATGTGCGACCGTATCTGCATGATGACAAATGGCCCCCACGCCCGTGTCGGTCAGGTCCTTCCCATCGGCTTCGAGCGCCCGCGCGACCGCGACGCGCTGATGGAGACCGACCAGTTCTACCAGTACCGCCAGCGGCTGCTTCAGTTCCTCGACGACTGCGAGGCTGAAAAAGAAGGCCGCGGCGCCCTCCGCTTCGACCCGCCCGAAACCGTCGCAAACCCGCTCCCGCCCGCCGCCGGCCTCTCTGAAGCCTAAAGCGTTTCCGCCCGTTTCATCCATCATGTCGATTTCTGCCACAGCTACCGTTGAACTGACACCGGTCGAGCGCCTGCTGCGTGAGCAGGGGCGCCTGGAGACCCCGGTGGCCGAGTTTGCCCGCGCCTACGAGCGCGGCCAGCAGGAATCCTTTCGCCAACTCATCCCGCTCGACAACCCCGGCGCGGGCGAGCAGTTCGCCTTCGAGGTGGACCTCGACCGCTGCACCGGCTGCAAGGCCTGCGTGGCCGCCTGCCATAATCTCAACGGCCTGGACGCGGAGGAAACCTGGCGCGATGTCGGGCTGCTGCACGGGCAGAGCATGGAGCGTCCCTACCTGCAAACCGTCACTACCGCCTGCCACCACTGCGCCGACCCCGGCTGCCTCAATGGCTGCCCCGTCAATGCCTACGAAAAAGACGCCCTCACCGGCATCGTCCTGCACCTGGACGACCAGTGTATCGGCTGCCAATACTGCGTGCTAAAGTGCCCCTACGATGTGCCCAAGTACAACGAGCGCCTCGGCATCGTGCGCAAATGCGATATGTGCTACCAGCGTCTCAGTCAGGGTGAGCCCCCTGCCTGCGTGCAAGCCTGCCCGACCGAGGCGATCCGCATCGTCACCGTGGAAGAGGCCGCCATCCGCGCAAACGCGGCGGCTGAGCGACCGGCCTTTTTACCGGGTTCCCCTCACCAGCGACTGACCGCACCTGCCACCCGCTATGTATCCGCCCGGCCAATACCCGCCGATGCGCAGGCCGCCGACGCCCAGGCCCTGCGCCCGCAGGAAACGCACTGGCCGCTGGTCTTCATGCTCGCCCTGACGCAAGTCTCGGTCGGCTTCGTGGCCGCGTCTCTTTTTGCCGACAGCGTACGGCTTTTCCTCCTTCTGGCCGCCAGCATGAGCGGCATGGCCGGGCTCGGAGCCAGCGTCCTGCACTTGGGAAAGCCGCTCAAAGCCTGGCGCGCCTTCGTCGGGCTCGGGCACTCCTGGCTCAGTCGAGAGATTGTCGTCTTTGGCCTCTACGCCCCGGCCCTGCTCACGCTGACGGCGCTGACGCTGGCCCCGACATTGATCCCCACGGCAGCGGACTGGCCGCTATTCTCCGCCGGCTGGCTCACGCGGACGCTCGCGTTAACGACTCTCGGTTTCGGCCTGGCCGGTGTTTTCACCTCTGTCATGATTTACCATGACACGGGCCGCCCGTTCTGGCGCTTTGACCGCACGGCGGTTCGTTTCGCCGGAACTGTGCTACTGACCTTCATAGCAGCGGGAGTGGTTGTTCGCCCCAGTGCGGGGTTGGCCCTCTGCCTGACGCTGGTGTGGCTGGCCAAGGCGCTGCCGGAAGCCGCCGCGCTCGGAGCCGCCCGCTCAAAGGCTTTCACGCCCGCCCGGCATTCCGCGTGCATCCAGTTGTTCCGCGCCCGCACGCGCCTGATGCTCCGCTGGAGCCTGTCCCTTGCTGGCCTGCTTCTCGTGCTGGCCGGGAGTCATGCCCCCGCGAGCATCAGCTGGATGGGAGTGGCGCTGCTCATTGGCGGCGAGATCGCCGAACGCAGTCTGTTTTTCCGGGCGGTGGCCGCACCCAAAATGCCGGGAGGGATCGCCCGATGAAGCCGCGCTTCTCCCCGCGCCCGCAGGCCAGCACGCCGCTTCGACAGTGGAGCGGCCCGCTTACGCACGAGCTGGTCCAGCGTCCGGCGGAGTTCGGCCTGGGGCAACTGCCGCACGGCCTCCAGCCGGACGCCGTGACGGAGAGCATCTGCGGCTACTGCGCGACCGGCTGCTCCCTCCGGGTCCACCTGCGCGCGGGCGAGGCTGTCAATCTCTCGGCGGACACAAACTACCCGGTCAACCTCGGCATGGCCTGCCCCAAAGGCTGGGAAGCTCTCGCCCCACTCCGCGCCGCTGACCGCGCCACGACTCCTCTCCTGCGCGGCCCCGACGGCGAACTCCACTCCGTCAGTTGGGACGAGGCGCTCCGCACGATGGTTGAGCGTTTCCGCGGCATCACCGAGCGTGACAGCGCGGAGGCGTTGGCCTGGCTCAGCACCGGCCAGATCCCCTGCGAGGAGATGGCTTTCCTGGGCGCGTTGGCGAAATTCGGGATGGGCATGGTTCACGGAGACGGCAACACCCGCCAGTGTATGGCGACCGCCGCCACCGCCTACAAACAGGCCTTCGGCTTTGACGCGCCGCCCTACACCTACGCCGACTTCGAAGAGTCCGACGTGCTCGTTCTCGTCGGCTCTAACCTCTGCATCGCGCACCCGATCCTCTGGCAGCGCATCATGCGTAACCGCCGCCAGCCCGAGATCATCGTGCTCGATCCGCGCTGCACCGAGACCGCTATGGCCGCCACCCGGCACCTGCCTCTGCGTCCGAAGTCCGATCTCGCCCTCCTCTACGGGGTCGCCCGCCTGCTGATCGAAAACGGCTGGCTCGACACCGGTTTCATCGAAAAGCACACCAACGGTTTTGAGGATTTTAAAGCCTTCCTGCTCGCTGGCCCCTACGCGTTATCCGAAGTCAACGCCGCCTCCGGGCTGGACGAAGCGTCTATCCTTTCACTCGCCCGCTCCATCGGCAGCGGCAAGCGCGTCTCGCTGTGGTGGACGATGGGCGTCAACCAGAGCTATGAGGGCACACGCACCGCGCAGGCACTGATCAACCTCGCCCTGATGACAGGTAACATCGGCAAACCCGGCACGGGGCCGAACTCCATCACCGGCCAGTGCAATGCGATGGGCTCACGCCTGTTCAGCAACTCGACCAACCTGCTCGGCGGGCACCGCTTCGACCGGGAGGAGGACCGCGCAAAAATCTCCGCACTACTAGGTATCCCCGAAAGCTCAATCCCAACACGGGACAGCTGGGCCTACGACCGTATTCTGGAGGGCGCCGAGCGGGGCGAGATCAAGGGTCTCTGGATCGTGGCCACCAACACCGCCCACTCCTGGTGCGACCAGCAGCGGCTGCGCCGCGTGCGCGAGGGGCTCGACTTCCTCGTCGTGCAGGACATGTACGCCGACACCGAGACCGCCCGCCTGGCCGACCTCGTCCTGCCCGCCGCCGGCTGGGGTGAAAAAGACGGTACCTTTATCAACAGCGAGCGCCGCATCGGGCGCATCCGCAAGGTCAGCCGTGCCCCCGGTCAGGCGCTGGCAGACTTCCACATCTTTCAACTGGTTGCCCACTACTGGGGCTGCGGCGAACCCTTCTCCAACTGGGACAGCCCCGAAACGGTCTTCCGGATGCTCACCGCCGTCAGCCGCGGGCAACCCTGCGACATCAGCGGGATCAGCGGCTACGCCATGATCGAATCCAACGGCGGCATCCAGTGGCCGTTGCGCGAAAGCGAAACAGGCTTCTCCACGGAGCGCCGACTTTTCGCAGACGGGAAGTTCTTCCACCCCGACGGGCGGGCGCGCTTTCTCTTCGATGCGCCCCAGGCCATGCCCGAACCACCGGACGGGGATTACCCCTTCATCCTCCTGACCGGGCGCGGCACCTCCTCACAGTGGCACACGCAGACCCGTACCTCGAAGTCTCCCGTCTTGCGCAAGCTGTATCCAGAAAATCCGTACATCGAAGTCCACCCCAGCGACGCCGATCGGCTCGGTCTGCGGGCGGGCGAGAGCGTCATAGTCGAGTCCCGGCGCGGTCAGATGTCAGCAGCCGTCCATGTCACCACCACAGTTCCCGGCGGTAGCGTCTTCGTCCCCATGCACTATCCGGCGGTCAACCGCCTCACGCTCTCCTCTTTCGACCCGCACTCGCGCCAGCCCTCGTACAAGGCCTGCGCGGTCCACCTCTCACGCATCCGTAACGCCTGAGACTATGAATACTTCCAACGAGTTCTCTCCCGATCAGAAGCAATACCTGCTGGGCTTTTTCGCCGGCGTCTCCCAGCGCCTGACACCCT
Organism: Ruficoccus amylovorans; assembly: GCF_014230085.1. Classification (NCBI taxonomy): domain Bacteria; kingdom Pseudomonadati; phylum Verrucomicrobiota; class Opitutia; order Puniceicoccales; family Cerasicoccaceae; genus Ruficoccus; species Ruficoccus amylovorans. Next base: position 41,069 of record NZ_JACHVB010000042.1, read on the forward strand.
TTGTCGGCCAGACCGCTTCGGGCCTGATCACGGGCGATCCGTCCGCCGCCGTCACTGGCAATCAGGCCGCCACGCACGTGCACGGTGTCGCGATCGAGGACCTGTGCAAAGAGGAACGTATCAAGTCCGAGCAGCACGGACTGGACATCTGGGAAAAGATGCTCGACAACGCCGCGCGCGATAAATTCCCCGAGGGCGGCGACGTTTTCCGCTATAAATTTCACGGGTTGTTTTATGTCAGCCCCGCGCAGGAGTCGCTCATGCTGCGCTGCCGCATCCCCGGCTGCATCCTGCGCGATCACCAGCTTGAGGGCCTGGCCGAAATCGCCGAGGACTGGGGCGGCGGCTATGCCCACGTCACCACCCGCGGCAACATCCAGATCCGCGAGATCATGCCCCGGGACAGCGTGGACGTACTGGTGAAACTGCGCGAGCTCGGCCTCACCGCGCAAGGCTCCGGCGCGGATAATGTGCGCAACATCACCGCCTCCCCCACCAGCGGATTCGACCCGGACGAGGTTTTTGACGTGCTACCGCTGGCGCGCGCCATGCACCACTACATCCTCAATAATCGCGACCTCTACGATCTGCCCCGCAAATTCAACATCGCCTTCGACAACGGCGGCTCGGTCAGCGTATGCGCCGACACCAATGACATCGGGTTCTACGCGGTCCGCGTGGGTGAGAGGCACCCCGAGGCCGAACCGGGCGTGTACTTCCGCGCACAGTTGTGCGGCATCACCGGACACAAGCAGTTCGCACAGGACTGCGGGCTTCTGCTCAAGCCCGCAGAGTGTGTCGCCGTGGCCGCCGCCATGCTGCGCGTTTTCATCGAGAACGGCGATCGCACCAACCGCAAGAAGGCTCGCCTGAAGTACCTAGTCGATGACTGGGGGACGGAAAAATTTCTGGAGGAAACGGACAGGAAGCTCGCCTTTCCCCTGCGCCGTCTGGACCTTGAAAAATGCGATCCACGCCGCCCCGTCCGACGCCACGGCTATATCGGCGTGTATCCGCAAAAGCATGACGGCCTGAACTACGTCGGCGTCACCGTCCCCGTCGGCCACATGACCGCCGGCCAAATGAAGGGGCTGGCCCGGCTGGCCCGCCGGCACGGACGCGGAGAGGTCCGCCTGACCGTGTGGCAGAACCTGATCATCCCCCACGTACCGGACGAACAGCTCGAACACCTCAAGCAGGGGCTGCGCGAGTTGGGCTTTGACTACACCCACGACCCCATAGCCAACGGACTGGTCGCCTGCACCGGAAACGCGGGCTGCAAGTATGCCGCCACCGCGACCAAGGCGCAGGCCATCGCGCTGGGCGAGTACCTCCGCGAGCGCGTACAACTCGACCAGCCGATCAACATCCACCTCACCGGATGCCCCCACTCCTGCGCGCAGCACTACATCGGCGATATCGGCCTGCTCGGCACCAAAGTCAAGGTCGGCGAAGAAACCGTCGAGGGCTATCACATCGTGCTCGGTGGCGGCGTGGACAACGAGCAGGGCATCGCCCGCGAGGTCTTCCCCAGCGTTCCCTTCACCGATGTCCCGACTCTTCTGGAGCGCATCCTGAGCACTTACCTGAAACAGCGGCAGCCCGCGGAAAGCTTTATCGCCTTCACACGCCGCCACTCCACCGACGAACTCAAAACACTCTTCAGCGATCATGTCCACCACTGAATCCACCCTCACCGTTCCCTGCGTTCCCGGGAACGCGCCCTTCACCTCCGAGCAGCGCTCATGGCTCAATGGCATGCTGGCCGGCATCTTCTCTCAGGCACCCGCTTCGCAGGCGCCTCAGCAGAGCGGCCCCGCACTGCCCATCCTCTACGGCTCACAGACCGGTAACGCCGAGTCCCTCGCCCGGCAGGCCGCCAAGGCGGCCAAGGCTGGCGGCTTCACCCCCGAGGTGATCGACATGGAGAGCTATCCGCACGAGCAGTTGGCAACGGCCACCCAGCTCGTCATCATCACCTCCACCTACGGCGAGGGCGAGCCGCCCGACAACGCCAAACCGCTCCACGATTTCCTTCATGGCGCCCAGGCCCCGCGCCTGGACAAGCTCCGCTACACCGTGCTCGGTCTGGGCGACTCCAACTACCCGGACTTCAACCGCTGCGCGAAGGAGTTTGACCAGCGCTTGAGCGAGCTGGGTGCGCAGCGGCTGTGCGAGAGCGTTTACTGCGACGTGGATTTCGAGGACGCCTACGCACAGTGGTTCGACGCTGTGCTGAAAGCGGCCGATAAATCCCCAGCGGGCGGCGCCAACGAAGTCACCTCGACCGTGACAGAGTTGGAATCTCCCCAACCGCAGGAAACTGGCCATAGCCGTAAGAATCCCTTCCCTGCACCGATCCTGGAAAACCTCAACTTGAACCGTGAGGGTTCACTCAAGGAAACCCGCCATCTGGCCTTTTCGCTGGAGGGCTCCGGGCTGACCTACGAGGCGGGCGACGCCCTCGGCGTTTTCCCACGCAACTGTCCGGAGCTGGTCGCGGAGATCCTGCGCATCACGGGCTTTGACGGCGACGAAAGTGTTCCCAACCCCGAAGGCGGCGACATCCCTCTGCATCTGGCGCTGAGCGAGCACTACGACATCACCGGGCTGAGCAAACTCTTCCTGGCCCACTACGCGCCACTGGCCGATCACCCGGAGCTGAACGAACTCCTGGCCGACGGCAATGATCGCCTCGATGCCTTTTTACACGGTCGCCAGATCATCGACCCGCTGGTTCAGTTCCCGGCGCGCTTCGGCTCCGCCCGCGACTTTGTCGGCACGCTCAAAAAGCTCAGCCCGCGGCTGTACTCGATCTCGTCCAGCCCCAAGGCCCACCCGGGCGAAGTCCACCTCACGGTCGGCGCGGTGCGCTACGAGGCGCACGGACGCGCACGCAAGGGCGTCTGCTCGACCTTCCTGGCGGGACTTACGCCCGGCGACACGGTCTCGGTCTTCGTCCAGCCCAACCGCCACTTCAAACCGCCCGCCCAGGCCGAGCGCCCAATGATCATGGTCGGCCCCGGCACCGGCATTGCGCCCTTCCGCGCCTTTTTGCAGGAGCGCCAGGCCAGCGCCGCACGCGGAAGAAACTGGCTGTTCTTCGGCGACCAGCGGCGCGGGTGCGATTTCCTCTATGAGGATCAGCTCACGCAGATGCAAAGCGGCGGCTACCTGCACCGGCTCGACACCGCCTTCTCCCGTGACGGCACGGACAAGGTTTATGTCCAGCACCGCATGGTTGAGCAGGGGCGGGAGCTGTTCGCCTGGCTGGAGGAAGGAGCGCATTTCTATGTCTGCGGAGACGCCTCCCGCATGGCCAAGGATGTGGATGCAGCCCTGCACGCCGTCATCAGCGAGCACAGCGGACTCGGCGAGGACCACGCCCGCCACTACGTCGATATCCTCAGGAAAGAAAAGCGCTACGTCCGCGACGTTTACTGAGACTTGTCATGATTTTTAACTACAGTCCTGCCTCCGCCCCACTAGCGGCGGCAGGAGTCCGTACCATCAACCTCACCGCACCATGCTCATGAGAATACTGCTACTCTCCGCACTACTGCTAACCGCCGCCGCCAGCGCACGCGCGGACGGCCTCATCGACACGGGTTCGGCGCCCGCCCGCTGGGAGGACGCCGAACCCAACACCGAACTCGGGCGCAAGGTCTTGGGCGTCCTGGGCGAAGAGGCGCTGCATGGGCGCCTGATCTTCAACCAACGCCTGCGCTACGAATACGCGGAGCAGCAGGGGCTGGAGGCTAGCAATGCCTTTACCCTGCGCACGCGCGTCGGCTACGAGACGCCGAAGTTTTACGGCCTGTATATGCTGGCCGAGTTTGAAAACAACTGGTCTATCAACGGGGACGATTACCGCCCCTATCCCGTCCCGCAGGGGCCACCCACCCAGACGGTTATCCCCGATCCGCGCAACAACGAGATCAACCAGCTCTTCCTCGGCTTCAGCGGCTTCAACAATGGCTTCAAGGGCGGGCGGCAGGTCATCAACCTCGACAACCAGCGTTTCGTCGGCGCGGTGGACTGGCGCCAGAACGACCAGACCTACGACGCCGTTCGCTGGACGAGCGAGATGCTTCAGGACACTTGGGTATCCTACGCGTGGAACTGGCGCGTCAACCGCATCTTCGGGGTGTATCCACCGGCTGGATACGCGAACCTGGAGCGTTTCGAAAGCAACAATCATTTCTTCAACGTCCACTACGAGGGCCTCCCGGTCGGCACGCTCGGAGCGTATTTCTACTACCTCGACCTCGAGCAGGCCGCTGCCGTCTCAGGCTCGACCGCGGGCCTGTTCTATGAGGCCACCATCAAGCTCGACGACAACTGGAGCCTGCCCGTGCGGCTGGAGTACGCCTTTCAGACGGACAACTCTGGCTCACGAACCGCGACAGTGCAGGACTTCTGGTTCAATTACGGACATGTCTCCGTCGCCGGTAAATACAAAGGTCTGGAACTGGGTATCTCCTACGAATATCTCGGCGGCAACAGTCAGCGCGCCTTCCAGACCCCGCTGGCCACCCTGCACAAGTTCAACGGGCAGGCCGACGTATTCCTGACCACACCCACCACCAGCGTAGGCGGCGGACTCCAGGACTACCGCGTCTTTGTCAACGCCCCGCTGCCGTGGAAGATCCAGGGCTTCGGAAGCTTCCACTACTTCACCGCCGCCGACACGTCCACCACCTGGGGGCACGAGGTGGACGTGGGTATCAAACGCAAGTTCACCGAGAACCTGACCGGGCTGGTCAAGTTCGCCCAGTACTGGGGCAGCGGCTCCAGCGCCAATGTCGGCGCGCTGGCCAGCAATGTCACCAAGGTCTGGGTGCAGGTCGATTTCAGCCTCTAGGAGGACCACCGATGCCGCACGCGCCCACCATCGAGATTCTCGCCCTGTGGCTTTCGCCCGGACACGACTTCAAGGGCCGCCACGGGCGCGGACGGCTCGACCACGGCATGCAACCCGTTCCAGCAGTGGAGTGCCACGCCGGCCTCGGGCTGAAGGGCGACCGCTACTACGGCCACGCCGAGAACTTCAAAGGGCAGGTCACGTTCTTCGACGCCGCCGTGGCCGAGGCGCTCGGGCAGGAGTTGAACATCTCGGTCGACCCCGCTCATCTGCGGCGCAACATCCTCGTTCGCGGGCTGGACCTGAACGGCCTTATCGGGCGTCGCTTCCGGCTGGGGGGCGGCGAATTCTCCGGCTCCGAAGAGTGCCGCCCCTGCTATTGGATGGACGAGGCCGTCGCCCCCGGCGCCTTCGAGTGGCTGAAAGGCCGGGGCGGCCTGCGCTGTCGTATTCACAAATCAACTACACTTAACACAGGCCTTCAATCCTTTTTCGACCTTGGAGAGGACGAGGCTCTTCAACACCATGCCTGAACTTATCAGAGTCTGTGAAGCGGACCGGCGGCTGGCGGAATGCCAGCGGCTCGCGCCCACAGTGAGCTGCCCGCTCGCCAGCGCAGTTGGCCGCGTCCTGCGCCAGTCGGTGATAGCCGACCGGGATTTGCCGCCGTTCGACCGTGTCATGATGGATGGATACGCCATCAACACGGGCCGAACCGCACCCGGTGCGATACTACCCGTGGCGGGCCGCAGCGATGCGGGTGCCCCGCAGGCGACACTGCCCCCCGCCCCAGTCGCTTGGGAAGTCATGACCGGCGCGCCTCTGCCTGAACATGCCGACGCGGTCGTCCCCTACGAAGCAATCGCACCGGGGCAGCACGCAGGCAGCATTCATTTACCAGCCGATGGCCAGCCCGTATCCGGCGCATTCATCCACCGCCGGGGCTCGGACTATGCGGCGGGGGCGACGCTCCTTTCTTCCGGAACTTTGCTGGGTCCGGCGGAGATTGGCATCGCCGCCTCCTGTGGTCTGTCGGAGCTACTCGTCAGCGAACATCCACGCCTGGCGGTCTTCGCCACCGGCGACGAACTGGTTGATGTGTACGTCCAGCCAGCCTCCCACCAGATACGTCAGTCCAACGCCTATGCACTAGAGGCCGCACTCACATTGTCCGGCTACCCGGTAAGCGAAAGTGCTCGCCTGGCCGACGAGACCGCGTCCGAAGACCGTATCCGTGAGGCGGTGGATAAACACGATGTCGTAATCATCGCAGGTGCGGCTTCGCGAGGGCGGCGGGACTGGGCCGCACCGCTGCTGGACTCGCTGGCCACACGGGTCTTTCACGGCATCAGGCAGCACCCGGGGAAGCCGCTGGGCTTGTGGTGTCGCCCCGAGGGGAAGCTCATTTTCCTTCTACCGGGCAATCCCGTCGCCGCCCTGACCGGGATGATCCGGTTTGTCCTCCCGGCCCTGAGTGAGCGCGAGGGCCGCCCGCTCAGGCATGCTTATTGCTCATTACGGGAGCCACCGGCACCGACGGACTTCACGCGCTACCTGCCGGTACGGCTGTCCGTGCTCGGCCCGGCGACAGCGGTTGCCCCGCGTAACTCCGGCGACTACGCCCGGCTCGCCGGGACGGACGGATTTATCGAAATCCCGTCACACCAGAGCCCCCTTCCCTCCACTTCCCACTTTCGTTTTTACGCATGGAAATAGCAAACACCACTCTCACCCATCTCGACGAGCACGCCCAGCCGGGACTGGTCGATGTCTCCGCCAAACAGCCCACCGTACGCCAGGCCGAGGCCGAGGCCTTTGTGCGGTTCGAGCCCGACGCCTGGACAACGCTGGCTCAGGCGGGATTCGCCACGAGCAAGGGCCCGATCAGTGAAGTTGCCCGTGTGGCCGGAACGATGGCCGTCAAGCAGACCGCCCAGTGGATCCCCTTCTGCCACCCCCTTCCGATCGACGGGTGCGAGTTCGACCTCACACCGGAAGCCGACGGTATGCGCATCCGCTGCCGGGTATCTACTACCGCACGCACCGGTGTCGAGATGGAGGCGCTGACCGGCGCGAGCACCGCCGCCCTCACGCTCTACGACATGACGAAAAGCCTAGGCCACGGCACAGAGATTCTCCATATCCGCCTTCTATCGAAGTCTGGCGGCAAGTCCGATTTTACCGCATGAGCATACCTACTCATCATACCCGTCCGCTACGGGGCCTCGTGCTGGCCGGCGGCCACAGCAGACGTATGGGCCGCGACAAGGCCTCCCTGTGCTACCACGCGCCCGGCCTGCCGCAGTGGCGATACACTTCGCAACTGCTGAGTGAAACCGGACTGCCCGTCTGCCTCTCGGTCCGCCCCGGACAGGCGCTACCGGGCTGGAGTCCGAACGACCCGCCGGTGCTGCCGGATCAGACGAACGACGCCGGTCCGCTGGCGGGGCTGCTCGCGGCGCTGGAAGCTTTTCCTGGCGAGGCGATCTTCGCCGTTGCCTGCGACCTTCCGCTACTGGATACCGACACATTGCGAACGTTGATCGCCGCCCGGCAAGCCAATGCATTGGCCATCGCCTATCACAGCACCCACGATGGTCTGCCCGAACCGCTCTGCACCATTTACGAGCCGGACATCGCACCCATCCTCCGGGATGCTCTCCACAGTGGCTTCCGGTGCCCACGCAAAATTCTTATCCAGCACGCAGAGGTCGTTCGGCTGATCAAGCTGCCCAAACCCGATGCACTAGACAACGCGAATACGCCCGAGGATTTTTTCCGGCTGAAGCAAAGCCTGCAAAACGCGTTACCGCTCTCAACACGTCCCCTCACAACCCACGGTTAGCCACATGATGAAGCAAATCAAAATCCTGTACTTTGGACAGCTCCGGCAGGCGCGGGGCCTGGCGGAGGAAACCGTCAACACCCCCGCCGAAACACTGGCCGAGCTTTTCACCCTACAAAGCGCATCCCACGGGCTCACCCTCGCCTCGCGTCATCTCAAGATGGCCCGCAATGATGAGTTCTGCCCGCCCGCGGAAGCCCTCTGTGATGGGGACACGGTCGCCTTCCTGCCACCTGTCTGTGGCGGTTAAAATCAAAAACATCGCACCGATGGATTTCATCCTCAGCGCCGTACCCATAGATGTCTACGCCCTGCGTCATCGTATGATGGCACCGGAAGCGGGCGGCTTTTGCAGCTTCGAGGGATGGGTGCGTAATCACCATCAGGGCCGCAGCGTAAACGCCCTGGCCTACGAGGCGTACGCGCCCCTCGCGCTCAAGGAAGGGCGGCGAATCCTTCGCGAGGCACAGCGCCGATTTGCCATCACGTCGGCCTGCGCCGAGCATCGCATCGGGCACCTAATCCCGGGAGAGCTCGCCGTCTGGGTGGGCGTCAGCGCCGCGCATCGGGATGCCGCCTTTGACGCATGCCGCTTCATTATCGATGCCATCAAGGACACGGTCCCCATCTGGAAGCATGAGTTTTACAGCGACGGCACCCAGACCTGGGTTGATCCGACGCAGACGCCCAGTGCCACCTGAACTCTCACCGCCTCATTATGCCGACAGCCACCCTCGCAGCTCCTTCCACGCCCGCTCATCACGCCTTGGCCGACCAGAGAGGAAGGCTGCTGCGCGACCTACGTCTGTCGGTCATCGACCGGTGCAACCTGCGCTGCCAGTATTGCCTGCCCGCTCGGCTCCACGGCGACGATTTTCCCTTCCTACCCGCCGCCCGGCTGCTGAGTTTCGAACAGATAGAGGCACTCGTCAGCGCCTTTATCGACTTGGGCGTCGAAAAAATCCGCCTCACCGGCGGCGAGCCGCTCCTGCGTCCGCGTCTACCCGAGCTAGTCGCTCGGCTGCGCGCACTCGGCCCACACCTGAACCTCGCCCTGACCACGAACGGCCTGCGCCTGAACACCGCCTGTAATGAGCTGGCCGACGCCGGACTCAACCGCGTCAATGTCAGCCTCGACGGGCTCTCACCCACTGTGGCCGAACGCATGGCGGGCCGCCCGCTCCCCGTTGAACAAGTCTGGCACGCGATCCTCCAAGCGCGCTCGGCGGGACTGCAGGTCAAGGTCAACACAGTCGTTCGACGCGGGGTCAACGAGTCGGAAATCCTCCCGCTGGCCCGGCGTTGCCGCGAGCACGCCATCCCTCTGCGATTTATCGAATACATGGACGTTGGTACGACGAATAACTGGAGCGAAGGTGATGTCGTCACCGGCGCAGAAATCCGGCAGCGTCTCGCTTCCCTGCCCCCGCTGGTGCCAGTACCGCCCCAACCCGGCGATGTCGCCCGCCGCTACCGCTACGCAGACGGTAGCGGCGAAATCGGCTTGATCAACTCCATCAGCGAACCTTTCTGCGGCGGGTGCACCCGCGCCCGCGTGTCCGCCGAGGGCAGGCTCTACGCCTGCCTCTTTGCTTCCGAAGGCGTCGATCTCAAGCCTTGGTTAAGCACTGCTGAAAGCTCGGCGGGTTCGCTGACGGCGAGAATCACCAGCGCTTGGCGTCAGCGCTACGACCGCTACTCCGAACTTCGCAAAAAACAGCCTCTCACTAATCGCAAACGCAGCGAGATGTGGCAACTAGGGGGATAGGCATGATATGATTTTTGAAGCTCCTAAATCTACGAACAATGATGCGGTATCTTTTCAAATCTATTGCGATGACCTAGAGGAAGTCGATCGTCTGTGGGCAGCCCTCAGTGAGTGGGGGAAATCGCTTGTAGTTGGCAGAAGAACCGCTGGGGGCTAGGCTGGCAGATTGTCCCAAGCGCCTGCTCAAATTGATCACCGACCCCACCCCAGACCGAGCCAAACGTCTCATGGATGCGATGATGACGATGATTAAGCTCGATATCCCTGCCCTGGAGCAGGCTGTGAACGGCAGCGCGTAATTATTCGGGCGGTTATAGTACTCAATCAATCGCTGCTGCTTGTGAGAGCTGAGCCTGCTTTTTCGTTCACACATTGCTGATAAACCAAGAATGTTTTACGATCTTAGCTAGGTCAGCCCCAACGAAAAAGTAGAAGCCAAACTGAAAGAGGTCCGTGCCGATCAATCCCGTCCCGCCCATTGCATCTCATCCCATCCGCACTCGCAGGCAGAAGACCTGCTGCTGATCGATGAAAACGGCGAATGCTGGCAGATGCCTTGGTCGTGCCTCAAGTATAGTTCGCTCAATAAGCGCGGAGAGCATTTTCACCTCTCCTTTGAGACCCATGAGGTCTGGCTCTACGGCAAATACCTGGCGGAACTGTCTGAACCGCTGGCCAAGCGCCAAATCGCCTCCATCCAAGCCTTCGGCAGTGATAACGAACACCGGACCCGTTCGGACCAGCCCTTTATCGAACGGATCACTGTCTCCGAGAAAGGAAAGCTCGAATAAGCGCGGTATGACCATCTCCAAAAACAAAACCGCCAAACAAAAATCCCGCAAGTCGCTGGATTTACGGGATCTAAAGTGGTGGCCAGAACGTGAATCGAACACGTGACACAAGGATTTTCAGTCCTCTGCTTTTATGTTTTTAATTGTGGTCAAGTTTGGCTTTTAAGCATTTACTATTAAATGGTTATAAGTATTTTATGGATTTACAAAAACCAACATTGACCACACTTAAAATCCATTGAAAAGCCAAAAAATGGCACAGTTATGGCACAGTGATTAACCCAAGGACTTCACGAAAGGCTGAAAATGGCTCTCTCTAAAACTCATCAGGATTACTGGATGCACCGCATTCAAAAAAGAACCTATGAACGGCAGGACGGCAGCACCGAGACCATCAACGAATGGCAGGTGCGAGTCAGCCATAACTGTCGCCGAGAGTGGTTCTCCCTGGGCTCGAATAACAAAATCTTCGCCGCTAAGCGGGCCGCTGCCATTTACCAGAGCCTCAAGATCAACGGCTGGGACGAAACCATTCGCCAGTTCAAAGGAGAAAAGTACGAGAAGGTTAAGGTCATCTCCCTTGGGGAATACCTAAAGGCCGTCGAGAACCGTGCCAACCTCAACCCCAAAACCTTTACCACCTATTGCCGGAAGCTGCGCACCCTCGTGGCAGATATCAAAGGCATCCCCCAAACCAAGGAGCGGTACGACCACTTCCACAAGCACCACCTCAAATGGCGTGAAGCGGTCGATAAGACCCCGCTGGGCTACCTGGCCGCCGACCGCATCCGCAAGTGGCAGAAATCGGAAATCGCCAAGGCCCAGCATGACCCGGTCAAGATTCGCAAAGCGGAGCACACCGCGAATTCGATTGTCCGCAACGCACGCTCGCTGTTCAGCCCCAAGATCACCGGGCTGCTCAAGGAAATGGAGCTCCCCAATCCCCTGCCCTTTGCCGATGTCGAGATGCTGAAGTCGTCGTCCATGCGCTACCGTAGTCAAATCGATGTCGGCGAACTGGTCACCGCCGCCGAAACAGAGCTTCCCCCAAAATACCCCGAGCAATACAAGATATTCCTCCTGAGCCTCTTCGCCGGGCTCCGCCGCAACGAAATCGACAAACTGCTCTGGGAGTCAGTGGATGCGGTCCGGGGAGAAATCGTCATCGCTCCGCATACGTTCTTTTCCGTCAAAACCGAGACCTCCATCGGGGCCGTCCCCGTCGATCCGGGCCTCTTGAAGATTCTGGAGACATTCAAGGAGAAGGCCACCGGCTCCTTTGTCATCGAGTCCAAAGTCCCCCCGAAAATGGACAAGGACTACGCCCACTACCGGGCGAATGCGCACTTCCGCAAGCTAAGCGCCTGGCTCCGGTCCAAAGGCATCACCGCCCAATCCCCCATTCACACTCTCCGCAAAGAATACGGACGCCTCCTGACGGAAAAATTCGGCATCTACGCCGCCAGCAAGGCCCTCCGCCACGCCGGCATCCAGATCACTGCCGCCCACTACGCCGACGACACCCGCCGAAACATCATCTCCATCAACGATGTCCACGCCACTCCCGCCCCCTCTCCGCAAATGAACGACTCAGCCTGAGTGCGGTTGACGGGGCAAGGTGCAGGTGACAGGATAAACCGGTGCCATTTTCCCGCATAGAGTACGTCCACGGTGGGGTACACCTCCCCCGTCTGGGTCTGTGGCTCGACCCCTCCCGTCCCAAAGCGGGAGCGGTCTTTGTCAGCCACGCTCACAGCGACCATACCGCCGCCCACCGTTCCGTCATTCTCAGTGCCCCGACCGCGCACCTCATGCGCCTGCGTCTCGGGGGCGATCGCACAGAGCACTGTCTGAGCTTCGGGAAGGCAACCGAGTTTCACGCCGGAGAGATACCGTTCCGTCTCACCTTGCTCCCTGCCGGGCACATCCTCGGCAGCAGCATGGCCTATATCGAGGCCGGGGGCCAGAGCCTGCTCTATACGGGCGACTTCAAGCTGCGCTCCGGGCTCTCGTGCGAGCCCTGCCAGCTACGCCCGGCAGATATCCTCATCATGGAGACGACCTTTGGCCGTCCGCACTACCGACTTCCAGACCCGACGCAAACCTGGCAAGCATTGGCCGACTTTTGCCACGAAACGCTGGCGGCGGGGGCCACCCCCGTCCTGATGGCCTACTCTCTGGGCAAGACGCAGGAAGTGCTCGCCGGGCTTAAAACGACCGGGTTGACCTTTGCCCTGCACGAGCAGGCCCACCTCATGACACAGGCCTACGAGGCCCACGGTGTGAGCTTCCCCGCCTATGCGTGCTTTGACGGCAGTGAGTTGGACGGAAAGGTTCTTATCTGGCCCCCGGCCGCGTTGCGCTCAAAGCTCCTGAAGGGCTTGCCCCGCCTGCGCACGGCAGCCATCACCGGCTGGGCTATGGACGCGTCCTGCCGGTTCCGCATGAAAGCCGATACCGCCTTTGCCCTCAGCGATCACGCCGACTATCCAGAGTTGCTGGAAGCCGTCAAGCAGGTCAACCCAAGCCAAGTCTGGACCCTCCACGGCAGCGCCGCCGACTTCGCCGACAGCCTCCGCCAACACGGCTACCAAGCCGCCCCCCTCAGCCAGCCCGACCAGCTCTCCCTCATTCTCGGCTGCTAGTCGGAATGCTCGCAACACTGACGGCCCCACCGTCCCCGGCATTGTTCTATCCAACGAAGCGAAATAGCGTACTTATTCTGTTAAAGGAGGTTGCAGCTTGAGGCGGAAAAAAACTGCCGGTTGTCATCCCACGGGATGCCCCAGATTTCATTCTCCTCTTTTCTGAGTAAAACCATGCCGGTATCATCCCAGTCCTCCAGATTGAAACTGCGCTGAACCTGCCAGCTCAGGCCGGGGGTATTGTTGTCAGGGTTGACGGCGACAGTTGCGTAATCGACCCCGGCGATGCTCACTCGGCCCTTGTCGCTCGACGCTGTGGGAGCTGACAACCGAGCCTTTTTGCCGTTCTCGTAGTCGAGGATGTCTGCTTGTCCGTTGTTATCTGCATCTGCCCAGAGCGCGGCATCGTGGTCTGTCGGCAAGTAGCCATACTTTTGCATGTACCAGTCCTCAAACGCATTAAAGGTGAAAACAGAGACGTCATTATCGGTCGTCACATAGAGAGTGCCGCCGAAATATGCTAGTCCGTCTGAGCCATAATACGATTGAGGCTCGGCATCCTCTCTGAGTAAAATAGATGCCAGCGTCCAATCGCCATCGCTGTCATGTCGATAGGCAGAGACACTCCCCGCATAGCGGTTGGCCAACGTGCTGTATCTGTACGTTGTGAACATCCAGCCATCTTGGGCGATCAAAGGTTGGCCACCACCGTACAGTTGCTGGCGCAACACAGGAAGGCCCACAGGCGGGATGTCGTAGATATACATGCGCCCATGTGCATTCCAGTACGGATTAGAAACGATAAGTTGTCCGTCTGAATAGGCCACATACTTGCCGAAGGCAGAAGTCGGATAGGACGTGTAAGGGTCAGGAGGGAGCAAACCACCATCAAGATTCCATACACCTTCATCTGATAGCTCGTAAATGTACACAGCTCCGTCATTAATTGCAGTTCCATCCCCGTTTTCCTGCATAGGAGCACCCACTGCCAGCTTGTTCCCGTAGAATGCCAGCGTGGAGCCGAGGTTGTCAAAACCACCGACAGAGGTGATACTCTGCTGGAGTGTCCAGCCCTCGCCATCCCCATAGGCGTACAGTTCGAGCGCATCACGCCAGGCCGACATCTCCGTCACGTAGTGGCGATAGATGACCGCCAGCCAGTTATCGTGGATCGCAATTGGGATATTGCCACTTCCCAGGTAGTAGTACCCCTCGCTGGAGATTAAAGTCTGTACCAGCGCCCAGGAGCCGTCCTCCTGACGCTCGTACACAGCCATAAAGGGCAAGCCCTGTGGGCTGTTTCGATCATTGTGCCCAACGCCAAGAAACAGCCGGTCCCCGTCGCAGTAACCACGCCCACCAAACTGACAGCCAGCAGGCAGGTTGTCCTCCGTAAAGCTTGTCACCAGTTCCAATGAACTGTCCTCAAGCACCCGATACTCGTAGATGCTAAGCTCACGGATACTGTCCCCCGGAGCGTAGGGGATTACAATCAAGTTTCCAGTCTCGCTGAAGAAGTGGTTCTCGGAGGTGAAATCCGTTCCTGCCAAGACTGGGATGAGATCAAGCTCTTTCTCAGGCTGACGGATAACGCCTGGAGCGTAGGGAGACTCGATCGCCAGGGGGACGGTCTCGCTGCTGGAAAGGACTCCATCATTCGCGCTAATCTGTATCTCATGGACGCCACGATCCTTATAATAGGGCGACGAGGCTCGAAGATCCCCCTGCCCATCGGCATCGCAAGTAAACGAAAAGTACGCGGGCATCCCCTCCGCACGAAGGACACAGGTGTCCCCATCAGGGTCGCTCACCGTCACATACGTGTAAAAATACTCTCCGACGGTTGCGCTCATGGGAGGGGCTCGAAAGGGGGAAGTGTTAATGATCGGAGCTTCATTAATGTCCGTCTGCTCCAGGCTGACACTGCCGAGTTCGAAGCCAAGCTCGATGCTCTCTGAAAGCTCATTCACAATCTGCCAGGAGATGGTCGATCCAGCCTCGACGAAAAGCTGAAAACGACCTGGCTCGTAAAGTGTATTGGGGTCGAAGCTCAGGTACTCTTCCCCGTTTACAAGCAGAGCCATCGTGGTGGCAGGGGCCTCTGGGGTACTCGGAGCGTCCAGTGCCTGCGGATGTTCCAGCGACCACCAGAACTCCAGATGCCCGCTTTCGGATACTGTGGCAGTCAGCGTGGTAGAGCTTTCTGGCGAAAGCGTGGGGATCGCCATGCTGCGTCCATCGGGGAATTGCCACTGGTCGTCGTGATAACTCCAGTCGAATGAATTATCCAGAGACCACTCGAGGGCGTTATCATCGCCCAGATAATGACTGAGGGCCGCTGGGGTGGCCTCTCCCGCTACGATCTGAAGCCCACTGATAAAGGCATCGTCGTTTCGAACATTTAGGAATATTTGTACGGTGTCAGCATGGCTGACCTCCACCTTGATACGGGCGTATGATTCGCCCTCGACATATTGCTCCGACCAAACGCCGCTGATCGATTTGGGTTGAGGGGCGCTATTGCTTGTAGCGATAGCAACTTCACTTGCCTTCGGGTAGTCCTGCCGACCAACCATGTAAACATAAAAGGTGTAGGTGCCCTCTGGGAGCCCGGCGACAGCAAGGGTCATTGTTGAGGTACCCGTGCACAGGTAGTCTCCGAGCAGCGGCTGATCTTCCTTGGAAAAGGGTTGTGCGCCGGGATTGACATCCGAGACGGCCTTCGAGAATGAAAAAGAGACATTAACCGTGTCGGCGGTAACTGCTCCGCTATTGTCTGCGAGGCTTTCGACGGACTCGCCCGCACGCAGTGATGAGTATCTATTCCAATAACCACTGAGTGGTGCAGCAGCAGCATAGGCAGGCTGCGGGGTTTGTCTTGACGTGCCAAAATCGATGTTAATGGACCACGGATCGCTAGCAGCGTAGCTACTAAGGGCATAGGCTAACAATAACAGCAAAAGGGATAATAAGCGTTTCATGGAGATGGTGGGCCAACAAATAGGACTGTACTTCCGAGAAATCAAGGCAGAACCTTGCATGGGCACATGCGCTCCAATTCTCATTAGAGCGTTTCAAATAAAACTGTATCCGCAATGGGTAAACCAGCCCCGGACATCGTTGGTGGATACGTCCGCCAATGCGTTAGCGATGGCGTCGAGTAAATGGGGATAGTTTCGTGCCTGGATCTTTCGCAGGATTGCCTTGAGCTTACTCCACATCATTTCGATGGGATTGAGGTCCGGGGAGTAAGCCGGCAGGAAGCGGACTTGGGCCTTGGCCTGCCGGATCAGATTGAGGGTGTCCTCGTTTTTATGGGCGCGCAAGTTGTCCATGATGACGATGTCTCCGGGACGCAGGGAGGGGACGAGGATCTGGAGCACATAGGCTTGAAAGACCTCGGTGTTAGCCGCGCCCTCAACACTCATGCAGGCGGTGGTGCCGTCCAGGCGCCCGAGGAGATCATCGTGGTGGTGTGCCAGTGTCCATGCGGAGCATGGCAGAGCAGACGTTGGCGCCCGAGGGGCGCGACCCCGTAACCGGGTCAGGTTGGTCTTGGCCGCCGACTCGTCGATGAACACGAGCCGCGCCGGGTCGAGGCCGCCTTGGCTGCGCTTCCAGCGGCGGCGGGCTTGCGCGATATCGGGGCGGTTTTGCTCGGAGGCATGGAGCGTCTTTTTTTATATGTCAGCCCCAGCTTGTCCAGAGCCCAATGGATCGCTCCGACCGTATAGCCTAAGTCCAGACGCTCCTTGATTTCGGCCAAGGTCAAGTCCGGATGCTGCCCCACCAATGCCTTCAGTTCCGGCCCATGATCAGGCAATAAGCGTGCCTTGCGGCCCGAAAACCGATGCCGGGCTTCGATCAGGCCAGTCCGGCGCCGTTGCTGGATCAGCTTCTTCACCATCCCCAACGACACCCGGAAACGCTGAGCCACCTCGGCCTGCGTGCACTTGCCTTCATCGTAGCTCTCCACGAGCCGCCGTCTCAAATCCAACGATAGCGTTTTCATCACTACCCACTACCAGATCCCAGAGAAAATAGCTACAGTTTTATTTGAAACGCTCTAAAT
>NZ_JACHVB010000043.1 GCF_014230085.1 Ruficoccus amylovorans
CGCGGATTCCAACTTCTAAGGAATCATTTTTGTGCTGGGTTGAGGTGGTCAAGCGGCGAAGTGTAGTTTGAGGTTGTTGGGAGAAAGGAAGTGTAGGGTTTTGCGTGGGCGTTGGTTGAGTTGGGCTTCGATGTGGGCGAGCCTAGGCTCGCCCACATCGAGGAAGTTTGTGCCCTTGGGGAAGTATTGTCGGACGAGTCCGTTGAAGTTCTCGACGCCGCCTTTTTCCCATGAGTGGTAGGGCTTGCAAAAGAATCCGGCTGCGCCGAGGGCCTCACTGACGCGCCGGTGTCCGGCGAACTCCAGCCCGTTGTCATAGGTGATGGTGTGCACGCGGTAGCCTTGCAGGACGCCGATAATGGCCTCAGCGGTCTCGTTGGCATCTTTGCTTTGCAGCAGCGCCAGCCGCCCATAGCGGCTCTTGCGCTCGTAAAGACTCAGCAGGTAGCCTCCACCCCGGCAACCGGCGATGAGGTCCGCCTCCCAGTCGCCGTAACGCTCGCGCCGCTGCACGATCGCAGGCCGCAGCTCAATGTCCACGCGGGCCGGGAGCTTGTGGCGGCTGGCTTTGTTCTTGTGCCGGTAGCGGCGTTTGCCGTTGATGCGCAGGTGCCGGTAAAGCGTGCCCCCGCGATCACGGTCAGCCTGGATAAACGTGTAGATGCTCGTACGCGAAGGCGCCGGACGCCCCTGCCGCCGCAGAGCTCCGCTGATCTGCTCGGGGCTGTGCTTGCACTCAATCCGCTCCCGCACGAGGGCCTCCAACTCTCCCTCGATCACGCGGTGACGACGACGCTTGCACTGCTGACGCCCAAGCGCCTTGGCATGCGCTTGTCCAGGACGATACCCGCGCAGCCCCCGATTACGACTCAGCTCCTTGCTGATGCTCGATTGAGAAAACCCCAGAAAATGGGCGATCTCGCGCTGACTCTTTCCGGCTTTACGCATGCGATAAATAATGGGACGATCCTCCACGCGGAGGCGACGGTAGCTTCTTGTTGACATGTTGGTTCTCGCAAACCGCCATGCTTAAGCACCCTCTCGCGCTCTCCCCAAAAAACTTTTGAGACGGAACTTCGTTCCTTCGCAAGAACGTGGCCTAGGCTATTCCTTAAAGGTTCCGCCGGCGGCGGAGAGCTGGTCGGCTTCGGGCTGGTCCATGAGGGTGACGTGGGATTCGCAGTAGCCGCGCCCGTCACGGTAGTAGAACTGGTCGTCGGGCTTGGTCTTGTCCGTCGCACCGCAGATGCAGCACAGGTGGAAGGGCTTCTCGGCCTCGACGCGCTGCTTTTGCTCATAGACCTGGCGGCGTTTGGCCGCCTTGCCCCGGCGCAGGATTTCGCCGCCGAAGAAGAGGAAGAAGTTCGCCGTGGCCGCAAGCACCATCAGGCGGTTGGAGGCGGTGCCCCCGATGAACTCAAACGCGTAGAGCGCCCAGGTCAGCGCCGCCAGCCACTTGACCTTCACCGGCAGGACAAAAAAGAGCAGGAACTCGAAGTTCGGAAACAGGTAAGCGAAGGCGAGAAAGACCGAGGTGGCCAGAAAGGCGTTGGTCGCGACCTGATCGGGGGCGGCGAAGGAGGCCGCGATGGTGGCCAGCGCCCCGACGAAAATGAAAAGGTTGAACCGAAACTCCCCCCAAGTCCCCTCCAGCGCGCGCCCGAGCATGAAAAACACGTACCAGGCGATGAGCAGGAAGATCGGGCTGCTTGAGGGCGGGAAAAACAGGAACGTAAACACCCGCCAGACCTCGCCCTGGAGCACGAGTCCGGGGATGAGCGTCAACCGCTCCGGGGGAAAGTTGCCCAGCGAGATCAGTCCATAGACCACGACCTGCCCGATGATAATCCACAGGGTGAGGTTTTTGATGGCCAGTCCGCCAAAGCGGCGTTCCAGCCTGTCCAGTACGGTCATGTGTGTCGGGTCTCCTGAAAAAAATGCCGTCCGGTTCGGGGCGGCGGGCGTAAATGCGGCTCCCCGTACCTTGGGGATACGGGGAGCACAGCGGTGTTGAAAAAGAGTCAGTCAGGCGTTGGCGGCCTGAGTTCCCTTGGAATCAGTCAAGGCGGGCGAAACGCCCACCCGGCTCAGGCCATGGAATAGGCTTCCAGGTGCTTGTCCACGCGGTTGGCGGCCAGCGCGAAAAACACCGGGGTGCCGTTTTCGTAGGGCACGGAGACCTCACCGGCGGCCAGCGGGCTGGCGTACTTGTAGTACTGGTAGCTGATGCTCAGGCCGTCTTCGTTGATCCAGTTGGCGGGGAAAGCCTTGGTGCTGTCGGCGATGTCGGCCAGCGAAGCCAGGCCGGTTTCGCAGCTGTAGGTGTCGGTATCGCCACGGGACAGGGTGATGACCTTGCCGGACTGGCCGTCCACCACGGCCTCGACGGCAGCCTGGCCGCACAGGAACGCCTCGTTCGAGTCGGCCTGGGAGGCGGCGCGGGCGCCACAGCGCTGGGTCGCCCCGAGGACGGAGCACTGGACCTTGACCGCGAGGTGCTGCTCCAGCAACTGGCGCAGGAAAAGCGACGGCGAGCTGATGTTCGGCAGCGAGGCCATTTCCGCCGGGATGGAGGTGGCCAGGTAATTGCCGTCCGAGTCAACCAGCCCCTGCCCGACCACGATCTGGCAGTAGGTATGGGTCTTGAGCACGTTGCTCACCTGCTCGACAAAGGCGTCGGCGCTGAAGGCAACCTCGGGCATCAGAATGAGGTGGGGCGGGTCGGAGGGCTCGTTGCGGCGCTTGGCCAGCGAGGAGGCCGCCGCCAGCCAGCCGGTGTGGCCGCCGCCGACTTCGAGGATGGAGACGAGGTCGTGGTTGCCCTGGCAGCACGCGTCCACGGCCAGTTCCTTGACGGTGGAGGCGATCTGCTTGACCACGCTGCCGTAGCCGGGGCAATGGTCGGTGAGGGAAAGCTCGTTCGTCAGGGACTTGGGCAGGCCGATCACGCGCAGGCTGACACCCTTGGCCTCGGCCAGCTCGCTCAGGCGGGCACCGGCCTCCAGGGTCTCACGGTCGCCGATGAGCAGGAAAAAGCGGACGTTGTGGGCTTCGAGGACGGCGAGCACGCGCTCCAGCTCCTCGGGGCGGCGGACAGAGCCGCGGCTGATTCCCAGAGCGGCACCGGGGGTGACGCGTAGCCCGCGAATGACTTGCTGGGACTCCTCGGCCAGGTCGATGATGTCCTCGTTCATGAGGCCGCGCAGGCCGTTGAGCCCACCGTAGATCTCCTCGATGCAGTCGTGGTTCAGTGCTTCAGTGACAGCGCCCGCCAGCGTGGAGTTTACAGTGGGGGTAGGTTCGCCGTCCTGGACGATCAAAATGTTACCGGTGAGTTCTTCGGACATGTCTGTCTGGGTGTTTGGATGTTTAAAAGAGGACAAAATTTGAGGATGGGCACTGGGCTTGGCAATGAAAAACGCGCTCCCCGGCCCCAGCGGGCGGCATCAATCGTCCGCCTCCCGGTCCACAGGGCGGGCCGAGGCGTGCTCCAGCGAACGCGCCAGCGAGTTGAGCAGCCAGATCAGGCGCTCGACGGCGGCCACCACCTGAAGCAGCTCAGCCTGCTCGCGGGGGGCGGCTTCGCGGGCCGTCTCGATGAAGCCCTGCCGAAGCCGCGAAAGCGTCTCGCTGCCGTCACCGGTGATGAGCAGCGCCAGCGCGATGTCGTCGGGCTCCCCCGTTTCCACCGCGTCGAGCACGGTCAGGGCCGCCGCCTCGAAGCCCTCGTAGAGCCGCCCCGCGCTGGTGTCGCGACGGCGGGCGAGCAGTTTGGCCCGGGGGATGTTTTTATAAAACTCCTCCTCCAGCGAGGCGTAGATGTCGAGCCGCTCGCTGAGAGTTCCAACGCGATGCGTGGTGTCCGCGGCAAGCGATTGGTGGACAAGTAGTTCAAGATACCCGTCAATCGCCCGGCGCAGCCCCTGCGAACTCTCGTGGATGCCCCGGGCCTCCTCGGCGAGGAAGTTCGAGTGCGGGTCCATCCGCAGGTAGCGGGCCAGTTGCTCGCCGAGGCGGGTCTGTTCCATCCCGATCAGGTCGAGGCAGGTTTCCGGCTGCGCCTCGCAGCGCGGGTAAAGGAACTTCGGGCGGCTGGCGTCCTCGTCCAGCGGCGGCGGGTAAGCGCGGTTGAGCCAACGGGCCAGCGGCCCCTCCAGCGGCATGATAACCGCCGTCGTGACCACGCAGTACAGCAGGTTGGCCACTGCCATTTCGGTTGAAAGCGAGGTCGAAAGCGTTTCCAGGAACGCCGCCACCAACGGCACCCCGCCCCAGACTTCCACGAAAAACAGCGGCACCAGAATGGCCGTCCCGATCCACCCGTAGTAAACCTGGAACATCGCCATCTGCTTGGGCGTGCCCTTGAGCCGGAGCGTCAGCAGGTGCGTAATCAGGCTCGCCCCGAGGTTGACGCCGTAGATCGCCATGAGCGCTTCCAGCCGCCCCATCAGCCCGGCCTGCGCCAGCACGATGGTGACGAGGATCACGGCGTTGCCGGACTGGGCCACCACCGTCAGCAGGCACCCGGCGATGAACACCAGCAGGTATTGTCCGGCGGTCGCCTCCATGATGTGCCGGAACCAGGTGAAATTCTGAAAATCCTCCCCATAGTCCTGCAAGGTCAGCAGCCCCGTGAACAACAACCCCATCCCGAACAGAAACCCGAGCAGGTCTCGCCCCCGGCGCGGCACCCCGAAAGCGTAGAGGATGCCCGCCACCCCCACGAGGTAGGCGATGAAGAGGTTCAGCGGCAGGACGAGGAAAAAAATCAGCAGGCAAGTGCCGGGGTTGGACCAGTTGAGCAGGGAAATCGCCCGCTGGCGCTTCATCAGGCCGCTGGAGACCACGCTGATGGTCAGAAAGGTGATGGCGGCGGCGGTCTGCGTGATCGCCCCGATCCAGAACCCCCACCAGGCGGCCCGCCAGCGGGTCGAAGTCAGCCGCAGAAAAATCCCGTGCAGGCGGCAGCCGGTCAGGCGCTTGAGGTGCTGGTCGATAATCTGGATACCGACGAAAAACAGCCCCAGTCCGGCCAGGATGTATCCGATGATGAAAAATAGGCTGTCGGCTTCCACGTGTGCGGGTATCTACTAGCCAGCCCCAGCGGCCAGACTCAAGCCTGCATTCTGCCCATCGGTAATGACTGACGACCGGCAATGAACCGGCAGCCCCCCCTTTCTTTCCGCGAAGGAGCAGTTCCCCGACGATCCCCCCCTTACAAAATAACCGACCCGCCTTCGCGCAGCGTTGCCCGCAATTGGCGCGGATCGACGGCGGCGGCGGCCACCCCTCCCCGCAGGGCCAGCGCGGCGGCGACCCCGGCGGCTTCGCCGGTCTGGTTCATGTTGACCATGACCCGGATGGCGGCGTGGGCCTGCTCGTCGGCATCGATGAAGCGACCCGCTGCCAGCAGGTTTCCATATGGCCCCTGCGGAATCAGACAGCGGTACGGAATCTGGTAATAAGTCGGGTCCACCGCCTGCGCGGCCCGCCAGCGCCCCTCGACCGGGGGCTGGTCGTGCCGGGTATAGGTCTCGCGTCCGTCCAGGTAGCGGAAGGTGATCCCGGGCTTGTCCCGGTGGTGGATGTCCACCCGGTACGAGCCGTTGGCGATGGCGTCGTCGAAGCGTTTGCCGTGGAGGACTTCCTCGCCGCTGAGCCGGTGCAGGCAGTCGATGTGCCGCGTCTCGCGAATCCCGATCCGGGCCGGAAGCCCGGCCAGCCCCACCCGCGAACCGGGCACGTGCTCCCTTAAAATATCCTGAATGGCGCGGATCTGGCGGCGGCCCTCGATCTCGGCCCGGGTCAGGCCGCGCGCGTCGGAGCAATCCTCCCCCACCCGCGTCCCGGCCAGCATCCGCAGGTCCGTCCCCGGCACCGGAGCCGACCAGATAAAGCCCTTGGGCATGCGGTGCGCGTCGGCCTGACGGGCGACGATCTCCCGCCACGGTGCCTGCCCGACACTTTCCCAGCCACTCACCAGCGCGCAGGCCGTGCCCGGCTGGAAATGCGCGGCCACGCGCCCCGCCAGCCCGAGCCGGTGGCAGAGGTCGCCGTCGCCGGTGGCGTCGATAAAGAACCGGGCCCGCAAGGCGCAGCGGCCGGATTTGTTCTCGACGATGACAGCGGCCAGCCGCCCGTCCTCGACCCACGGCGCGCAAAAAGCCGTGTGCAGCCACGGGTCGATCCCCGCCTCAGTCACAACCTCGTCCAGCTCGATCTGCATTTCTGCGCTGTTAAAAATCCACCGCGCCGCGCCACTGCGCAAGCTGTCCTGCACCGCGTCGCGCCGGCGCAGACGCTCGACCATTTCCAGCGAAAGCCCGGCGAAGATGCGTTTTTCAAAAGCCTCGTCCAGGTCGCTGTGCCAGATATTGACCAGCGAGAGCGTGGCCACCCCGCCAAAGCTCCCCATGCGCTCGACCAGCGCGACGGACAAGCCGAGCCGGGCCGCCCGGATCGCGGCGAAGACGCCCGTGCAGGAGCCCCCGAGGACGCAAAGGTCGTAGTCGCCCGCCACCGGAAGCTCCCGGGCAGGCTCGCGGATCGTTTTTTCTGCCATGCGCCAATCCTCCGTCACCCCCACCGGCAACACCAGTCCGGACCGATGGTCACCGCCCCCAATAACATGGACAAAACATCTGATTTTTACATAAATATCCAAACAAACATGAATCTCCCCCAACGGCAGACAGCGGAAAACCTGCTGGCCCGCGTCCTGCGCTCACCGGTCGCGGTCACGCGGGTCGGGCAGCGCCACTACACCGCCGGGCCGGGTGCGCACGACGAGGTTGTCACCACCTGCCGCCTGATCCTGCTCCTGGCCGGAAGCATGCGCTACACGGTCGAGGGGCGTTCGTTTGTGCTGGAGGCCGGGACGCAGATTTTCGTGCCCGCGTGGACCCGGCGCATGTGGTCTACCCCGCTGGAGCACGGGTGCGAAATCGCCTGGTGCGAGTTTGACGACGATCCGGTTGAGTTCGGCCCCGGCCACTGCTTCTGCCGCACGCCGGGACGGGCCGCCTTCGCCCGCGAGAAACGCGCCCTGGCCGAGCTGGCCCGACTCTGGCAGGCCCACACGCGTTCCGCGGACGACCCACTCCTGCGTCTTGGGCTGGAAGCCGCGCTCAAGCCGATGCTGGCCCGTTTCTGGCAAGAGGCCGCGCCAGTCCTCGCCCAAGACGGGATCGAACAAGCCCGTCCCCCGCATCCGCAGGTACGCCAGGCCCTGCGCTGGCTGGAGGAGCATTTTTGCGAGCCCGACGCGCTCGCCCGCCTGGAAGCCGCCTGCGGCCTGACCCCGAACTACTTCCGCGAACGCTTTCGCGAAGCCATGATGTGCACGCCCGGCGAGTACCTGCAACGCCTCCGCCTGCGCCGCGCCCGCTATCTGATCCACGCCACCGGCTGGCAGCACAAACGCATCGCCGCCGAGGTCGGTTACGCCGATCCGCTGTATTTTTCCCGACTCTATCGACGTTTTTGGGGACACCCGCCCAGCGCGGAGCTTTCCGCTAAAGACAGCCCACCCACGAGCGGCCCGGACTGACACCGGACCGTTTCCATGCAAGCCCGCGGACGGGCGGACCTCAGAAGCCGACGGCTACGATGATGAAGAGAAACAGCAGGGCGAGCCCCGCGAGCATCCCGATCAGGACCATTTTGTCCTTCTTCGAGGGCTTGGGGTAATCGTCGTAATCTTCGCGCTCGTAAACACCGGGGCCAGCCGAGTGGTCCTGAGGCTTCACAGTTTCGTCGCTCATACAGAGATCCTTGGGTTGGGGTTACACCATAATGTAAGCTTATTCCCTAAATAAACTCAACCCGAAACCACAGCAGGGCATGCCCTGCACCCTCGGTGCTTCGCACCGTGATGGGGCTCTGCCCCATCGGAGCCAGAAAGGCTCCTGCCCCGTAAGCGTACTGACCGCCCCGGCAGGGAGCGAGTGCCAGCTCATCCACGCGCCCCCCGTCCGGCAACCGCGCAGGATGCCGTCATGTGCAGCTTCCCGCATCGTCCAGCTCCGCCACGCCCTCCCCGCGACAGGGGGAGGGCAGCGACCATTCTGGCCGTGCAGGGGAGCAGTTCCTCAGAGTCCAGCCCGCCAACGCACAGGGGGTAGGAGCCTTTCTGGCTCCGTAGGGGGATTTATCCCCCTCAATGCCAGCGGGGGCACCCCGCCTAGAGGATGTCTTCGGGGATGTACTCGACGGCGGTGCGAAAGAGTTCGGCGATAGGGACGACCTTTTCGGCGAAGCGGCCCACCTGCTTGACGGCGGAGCCGGTTTCCTCCTTCGCCTTGTCGATAATGGCCTTGATCTTGTCCTCCCCGAGCTTGAGTCGCGAGTCGGCGCCGAGGCGCTCGGCCAGGTCGTTGCGGGAAATCTTTCCGGCCTTGAGGTCGCGGGCGGTGGCCAGCGCGTGCTCCTTGATCACCTCGTGGGCCTCTTCGCGCCCGACCCCGGCCTTAACCGCTTCCATCAGGACGGCGGTGGTCGAAAGGAAGGGCAGGTAATGGGCGTTTTCCTTGGCCGTCATTTCCGGGTAAACCTCCATCTGGCGCAGCACGGTGAGGAAGGTCTCCAGCAGCCCGTCGAGCGCGAAGAACGCGTCCGGCAGGACCACCCGGCGCACGACCGAGCAGGAGACATCGCCCTCGTTCCACTGGTCGCCGCCCAGCTCCGAGGCCATGGTGACGTGGCCGCGCAGGATGTGGTGGAAGCCGTTGATGCGCTCGCAACTGCGGGAGTTCATCTTGTGCGGCATGGCGGAGGAGCCGGTCTGCCCCGGCGCGAAGCCCTCCGAGGCCAGTTCGTGCCCGGCCATCAGGCGCAGGGTCTTGGCCAGCGAAGCCGGGCCGCAGGCGAGCTGGTAGAGCGCGCTCACCACGTCGAAGTCCAGGCTGCGCGGGTAAACCTGCCCCACGCAGTCGAAGGCGGCGGGCAGGCCCAGGTGCTTGCCCACGGCCTGATCGAGTGCGGCGGCCTTGTCGGTGTCGCCGTCGAAGAGGCGGAGCTGGTCGGTCTGGGTGCCGACAGCGCCCTTGAGCCCGCGGACCGGGTAGCCCTTCATCAGGCTGTCGAGGCGGTTAAAGGCCAGCAGCAAGTCCTCGCCGAACATGGTCAGGCGCTTGCCGAAAGTGGTCAATTGCGCGGCCACATTGTGAGTGCGCGCGGTGATGGGGAGCTCCTGCGTCTCAACCGCCTTGCGGCTCAGGGCGATGAGGGCGGCAGCGACTTTTCCGCGCACCAGTTCCAGCGAACGGTAAACCTGGAGCTGCTCGACGTTTTCAGTTAAGTCGCGGCTGGTCAGTCCCTTGTGAAGCTGCTGGTGTCCAGCCAGATCGCAAAATTCCTCCAGCCGCGCCTTCACGTCGTGCCGGGTGATCTTTTCGCGCTTTTTGATCGCTTCGAGGTTCACCTGGTCGCGGACGGCCTCGTAGGCTTCGACCGCGCCGGCGGGCACGCTCAGCCCGAGGTCGGCCTGCGCCTTGAGCACGGCGATCCAGAACTCGCGCTCCAGCACAATACGGCCGCTGGGCGACCAGATTTTCTTCATCGGCCCGCTGGCGTAACGGTCGGCCAGGACATTGGGAATGCTCTCCATCCCCAACGATAAAAAGGGGATTCGCGCGAATTGCACGGATAATCCTCACCCGGTTTTCGGGCGCGTGCCCGAAGGAGAAAAATCCTGAGACCCACTTGCATAAAACCTGCCTTGGGGGCACATTATGGTGCGATGGCAAAACCACGTCCGCAACTGATCCGCGCCCTGCGGGAAACCGCCCGGCAGATCGAGGAAGGGGCGGATTACCACTGGGCGCACGCGGGCAAATGCAACTGCGGCCACCTCGCCCGGGTAATCACCGGCCTGTCCCCGACCGAGATTTTCCAGCGTGCGCAAAAGCACGAGCTATCCGAGTGGTCGGAGTACGCCAATGACTACTGCCCGGCCAGCGGGCTGCCCATCGACGACATCATCGAGCACATGATGCAGGCCGGGCTGGAACGCCGCGACCTGCACCGGCTCGAATACCTCAGCGACGTGCGCATCCTCATGGCCCTGCCCGGCGGCATGCGCTACCTGCGCCGCAACCAGCCCGCCGACGTGGCGCTCTACCTGCGCACCTGGGCCGGGCTGCTCGAAGCCGAGGCCAAAGCCAAGACCGCCCGCAGCCACGGCCGCTCACGGCCCACGCCGTGCGATTGCCCCTCCCCGTTTCAGGGGTACTACTTGGCGTAGCGCACAGTAGCAGCGGTTCGGGGGAGAGGGTTTTCACCGCAGAGGCGCAAAGACGCAGAGGTTTTTCAAGGGGTAAGCCTCGCCGTATTTACTCTATTCGGAGGAGTCTATGCCCCTGCCATCAGCGCCCGCCAACAGCGCCCATTGACCCAAAAACTCCCTCTCTCTCCCTCTGCGTCTTTGCGCCTCTGCGGTGAATAAAAAAACGACCCCCCCCAAGCGCACACTCCGCCGCACCGTCAACCCACGATCCCCGCGCTCACGGCTCGAACTGAAAAGTCATCACGATCGGGTAGTGGTCTGAGCCCAGTTCGGGGCCGGTCCATTCGGCCACCGGGCGGATCTGCGCCGAGACGAAAAACTGGTCGATCTGCGTCCAGATGAGCGGCATCCCGGCGGGCCAGGTCCGGCGCGGCAGCCAGCGCACATTGGGCGAGCGCAGGCCGCTTTCCCGCTCGAATTTCTGGAAAAACGGCGACCACGGGGAGCAATTCATGTCCCCCAACGCGATGACGGCACCGGTTTGCGAGGCGCAGAGCTTGGCCAGGTCGCCCAGTGCGTGGTTGCGCCAGCCCCAGGCGTCCTTGCTGTCGGGAGCGGGCGGGTGCATCACCACCAGCGTCACCGTCCCCTCCGGCAGTTCCACCCGCGCGGGCACTGTCCCCACGCCGCCCCAGGCGAATTTCTCGTCGACCACCGGGTAGCGGCTGTAAATAACCGCCCCCAGCCCGCTGCGGCCCATGCTGCGACGCTTTTTCTGCGGGTAGAGCCGGTCCAGCTCGTTGTAAAGCGGCAGCATCGAGTCCGTCGCCTCGACCATGACAAAGATGTCGGGGTCTTCCTGTTTCACCCACTCCACGATCCGGTCGAAGTCCCGGTTCTGCGTGTGGATGTTGAACGACGCGGCCTTATAGACCGAGCGCCCCGGCGCGGCCCCGCCCTTGGGAATCCTAAAAACCTCCACCCCGTTCCAACCGAGGAAGACCAGCGTCAGCACCAGCAGGACGGGGCGGCGCGTGACCAGTAAAAACAGCCCCAGCAGCCCGAGCCCGGCGAAGTACTCCATCCGGAAATGGCTCAGCCCGTCGAGCCGCCAGTCCTTCTGCGCCCAGAGCGGGGCCACCGTCGCCGCCGCCAGCAACACCAGCAGCACAAAGCAAAAGACCGTGACGAGCGTGCGCACGGAGAGCAGTCCGGGGGAATGATGAGAGGCCCTGTCCATACCTGAAAAAAGTGTCGCCTGAACTGCCTCGGAGGACGGGCGCGAACCGACGAATCCAAACTACTTTGGCGGACTCGGACGAGGTTTCAAGGCAGGAAAGGGTTGTCTTGCGCCGGGGAGGCGTTTTCATCGGCGGCATGGTCCAGCTCACCGCTTCCTACGAAGGCGACCTGCACTGCACGGTCACCCACGGCCCCTCGGGCCAAACGCTCGCCACCGACGCGCCGGTGGACAACCAGGGACGGGGCGAGACGTTTTCGCCCACCGACCTGTGCGCTTCCGCTCTGGCCACCTGCGTGGCCACCATCATGGGCATCAAGGCCCGCTCGCTCGGCCTCGACCTCAAGGGCATGACCCTGACGGTGGAAAAACACATGTCCTCCAACAGCCCGCGCCGCATCGCCGCCCTGCCGCTGACGATCGACGTTCCCACGCCGACCACCCCCGAGCAACGCGCCGCCCTCGAACGCGCCGCCTACGGCTGCCCCGTCCACAACAGCCTTCACCCCGACATCGAAAAACCCATCACTTTCACCTGGCAGGACTAGTCCTGCACCTGTGATCCTCCGGATCACTGACACCCGCGCCAACGCGCGGGTGTGGCCTCCCCCCAGAGCCTGTTTTGAAATATCCTTGGGCCCCGTTGTCCGCGTCAATTTCAATGCATTGCTCTTCAACACGATGCAAAGGCATCGAAAGTGCAGGGTCCGGTTGGACCAGCAATCCACCAGCTTCAGGGTCCGGGGGCGCACAACCTCCGGTTAAGCAATCTCCATGACCACCGTTCGCCATCTGACCTGTTCCCGCCCCGGCGCCGCCTGGGAGGAGGCCGCGCGTCCGTGGTTCGAGCTGTTAGGGAAGACCGCCTGGCAGGCGGAGAGGCCCGTGGCCGCGCTGGTGCCGGACGGGGTGGCCGCCTCTGTCCTCAAGCGCCAACTGGCCGAGGCCGGGGTGCCGCTGGTCGGGATCGACATCTTTACTCCCGGTCGTCTGCGCCACCGGTTGACCGCCAGCACCGAGCAGGACAAGCCCGTCGCCGTGCGCGAGGAGCTGATCCTTTTCCTCCGGCTGGCC
Organism: Ruficoccus amylovorans; assembly: GCF_014230085.1. Taxonomy (NCBI): domain Bacteria; kingdom Pseudomonadati; phylum Verrucomicrobiota; class Opitutia; order Puniceicoccales; family Cerasicoccaceae; genus Ruficoccus; species Ruficoccus amylovorans. The sequence continues at coordinate 12,540 of NZ_JACHVB010000043.1, forward strand.
GCCCGCAGCCTGCCCGACAACGTCTTCGCCCGCGCCGTGTTGGCCGACCCGCAGCCCTTTTTGCGCGACTTCGACGCGCTCGACGCCGCCGGGTGGACCGACAACGTCTTCCGCTTCGAACCCGCCAACGAGCTTTTAGCCGCACTGCGCCACCAACTCGACCAGGCCGGGATGCAGACCGCCAACGCCGCCGCCCGCCCGCAGGATCGCCCCGAACCGGTTTTTTCCCACCTGCTCGTGCTGGGCTTCGGACCGGGGCAAATGGGGCACTTTTTTCTTCTCCGGTCCGCTCTCGCAGCCAGTGAAGCGGCCACCGTGGTCTTCAGCCAGCCCATCTCGGACTCGCCGCTGGACTTCGCCTTCACCGAGGTCTGGGAGAGCATCCTCGGGCCAACCGCCCCCGCCCCCGGCATGATGGAGTTCCCGCCCGCTGAAGGCCCGGAGGCGGACTTCCTGCTCGCCCCCGATCCCTGCGTGGAGGCGCAACTTATCACCGACCAGGCCGAGCGTTGGCTGGCCGATTCCGACGCCCCGCGCATCGGGATCGTCTTCCCGCACGGCGGGCTTTCCCTGCTGCGCGAAACCGCCCTCGCCCTCGAAGCCGCCCGCCTCCCCCACTACGACGCCGGAGGCCACGCCGCTGCCCGGCCCGCCGGCTTCCAACTGCTGGAAGCCTGGCGCGCCATGCAGGAGAGCCAGCGCCTGCCCGAGGCGGTGGACTTCATCAACGCCCTGCGCGCCCACCGCGAACTCGCCCCCGAACCAGCCGAGAAGCTTTTAAAAGCCCTGCGCGAAACCTTCTCCGAGGCCATGACCGACGACCTCGCCGTACTCCGGGCCGCCGGTTCACACCGCCCGGAGGCAGCTGACTTTTTCACCCAATGGCCCACCCTGCCCGCGCAGGCAACTCTGAGCGGGTTCACCGAGGCCGCGCGGCCCGTGCTGGAACGTTTCGCCTGGCCCGAGCGCCTGGACTTCCTCACCGACCGCGTCGCCCTGCTGGCTCCCCGCATCGGCGAGGAGCTTGACCGCGCCGCCTTCCTCGGCTGGCTGGCCAAGATGGTGGACCGCCCGGGCCGCGCCCGCAGCGAGACCGGACGCCACCCTCTGGCCCGTGTCGCGCTTGTCACCGTGCAGGAAGCCCTCACCGGCGACTGGACGCACCTGATTTTTGCCGGGCTCAACGGACGGCAATGGGAGCCGCCCATCTCCGCCTCCGGCCTGCTGGACGAAAGCCTCATCCGCCATCTCAACGAACGGGCCGGGTACAGCGTCGAGGGCGCGGCTGACTTCGACGGCGAACACGGACGACTCCTCGCCCCCGCCGAGCAGGCCGCACTGCTGGAGTCGGCCTTCTGGCACCTGTTTTCCCAGACCGGAGCCGTCATCGCCTGCACCGCCTCGCGCCGGGAAAACCCCGCCGCTACCCGCGCCAGCCCCCTGAACGACCTATTCCTCAAAGCCTGGCACCTCACCCACGGCGACCTCCCCGACGAGGCCGCCTGCGACCGACTCGAAGCCGCCAGCCGCGCCCGCCTGCCCGCGCCCGAGACCGACCGGGACTTCGACGGGCGGGCCGGGTTCATCGGCGTACACCAGAACCGCCGCAATGCCGCCCTCCCCTTTGACGGGTACTTTTTCGGCTTCGATGTGCCCCCGCCCGGCGGGCTGGATTTTTCCTTTTCCCAATGGGAGGAGGCTTTCAAAAACCCCGGCTACACCTGGATCAAACAGGCTATCCGGGCCGACATCGCCTGGCAACCGGAGGCCGAGCGTTCGCTGGCGCAGGCGGTCGGGCTCTGGGTCCACGACTGGGTCAGCCCGCTGGCCAACGACGGCCACTGGCTCCCCCTACCCGAACGCACCCTGTGGCCCAAGATCGCCCGCGACAAGGCCGCCCGGGTCGAAAACCGCCTCGCCGCCGCCTACGAAGCCGCCGGTCGTCGCCTGCCCGACTGGTGGAGCGAGTCCCATGCGGGAGCGCTTCTCATGGCCGAGTCCCTCATCGGGGCCGTGCTCGACACCGCCCTCGACGCCCTCCCCCGCGGGCAGATGGCCAGCGAGTTCACGCTCCCCGAGGGAGAACTGGAACTTTACCCCGGCGGGGCGCGGCTGCGCATGCGCGGGCGCATCGACCTGATCCTTCACGACGGTGCCGACCCCGACAACACACCCGGCCCGGCCTGGCTGGTGGACTTTAAAACCAGCGCCAGCCGCAAGCCCCTGACCACTAAGCGCTTCGCCGAGGGCGACGGACTCCAGCTCGGGCTTTACGCCTTGGCCCTGCGCCAACTGGGCTTCTCGCCCGTCACCCTGAGCCTGCTCATGCCCGGCGGCGCGTTAAAAGCCCAGCTCACCGACACCGACGTGCGCGAGCAGACCGCGCTGCTCGGGGCCGTCTCGGCCATCCATACCACCGGCACACTCGGGCACTGGGGGGCGTTCCGCGACCGCTTTACCTTCAGCGGCCATTACCCGCTGGCCACGCTCGTGATCGGCCCGGCCACACTCAAAGGCAAGTGGCTGCTCACCCACCCCGGGCTCGACCCCGACAACAACGAGGAGGCCGACGCATGAGCAACGCCTTCCCCCCCCTCCCCGATCAGGCCGACCGCGACCAGTTCCTCAACGAGACGGAAAAAAACTTCTCCGTCATCGCCCCGGCGGGTGTGGGCAAGACCACCTCCATCGTCGGACGCATTGCCCGGATCGGCCTAGGCGACGCCAACCGCGCCGAGCCGCTGCTCCCGCACCTGGCCGTCGTCACCTACACAAACAAGGCGGCGGAGGAACTTCAGGAGCGCGCCCGCCGCAAGCTCCTCGAACACGCCGCTGGCAACGAGCACCTGCTGAAACTTTTCGGACGGGCCTTTTTCGGGACCATTCACAGCTTTTGCCTGGAGTTGCTGCGCCGTCACGGCCACCACCTCGGCCTGCCCCCCGCGCTCGAACTGGTCGAGGACGAGGAAGCTCTCTGGCTGCGTTTTCTGCGTTCGCAGGACCGCCTGAGCGAACTGATCCCCGAACCGCTCCGGGGTGACTTCTTAAAAATCGCCCCGCTGGGAAAAATGCTCGAACTGGCCCGCAAGCTGCCCGGCGACACTTTTCCCGAGCCCGGTCCCCTGCCCTCTCCCGACGCCGCCGAAGTCCTTAGCTGGGAAGCCAAAGGCCGCTCCGCCGCGACCATCACCCGCTCGCAACAGACCCTGCGCGACTGGCTCGACGCCCTGGCCGATCCCGCCGCACGCGGACTCGGCCTGCCCGAGCCCGCGACCACGGCCAAAGAATTTGTCGCCGCCTGGAGCAACGCCCTCCAACCCGTACAGGACTGGCTCGCCGAGACCGGGCTGGGCTTCGCCTCCGCCGTGGCGCGGCGCTACCGCGCCTTCCGACTGGAGGCCGGGCAGCTCACCTACGACGACATGATTTTTCTCGCGGACCAGTTGCTCGCCCAACCGCAGGCGCTGGCCGAAATCCGCGCCCACCGTTGGCGGGTCATCCTCGACGAGGCTCAGGACACCGACCCGGTGCAGTTCCGCGTGCTCACCGCTGTCGCCCGTGAGCGCGGCGCCCCCGCCGACTGGCCCGGCTTCGGTGAACCGCCCCCCGGTGGGCACTTCTGCATGGTGGGCGACCCGCAGCAGTCCATTTACAGCGACCGCGCCGACCTGAAAACCTATCTCGCGCTGCACGCGGCGCTCTCAAGCGCTCCCGACGGCGGCGAGCTGACCTTCCGCGTGACCATGCGCTGTGACCACGCCGTGGTGGCGGCGGTCAATACTGCCTTTCCCGCCGTGCTCGACGGCTCCGGCGGGCAGGTCAACCTCGTACCGCTGGAGGCCCGGCCCGGCGTCCTCCCCGGCCACGTGGAACGGCTCACCCTGCGCCCCGAGGCCGAGAGCAAACGCAAGCGCGATCGGCTTGACGCCGAGGCCGAAGCCCTCGCCCGCTGGCTCAAGGCCCGCGGCCCGGCCGAACTCGGCGCGCACGGCTGGGGCGAAGTCGCCCTGCTGTGCCCCCGGCGCGACGGGCTGGAGGCGCTCGCCTTCCAACTCGAACGCATCGGCCTGCCCGTCCAGAACCACTCCCGCCTCGACCTCCTCGGCGACGACCCGGCCTTCGCCTGGACCGCCGGGCTCATGCAGGTCATGGCCAGCCCGGGTGACAGCTTTGAACTCTTCGGCGTGCTGCGGGAGGTTTTCGCTGTGGCCGACGGAGAAATGGCCGCACTCGTCCAGTCCGCCCGCCAGGCTGGCCAACCCTCCCCGCTCAGCCTGGAGACGCGCCCGGATGCCGTCCCCGGCCTTTGCGGGGAAACGCTGGCCCTGCTCCACGCTGCCCGCCGCAAGTGTATCCATCTTCCACTACGTGAGGCGCTGGAGCACCTGCTCGCCGTCACCGCGCTGCCCGCTCGGCTGGCCTGCCTGCCCGGCGCTTCCCCGGAGCGGACAGCCCGCACGCTCGACGCCCTGCGTGTCGAAGCAGACGCCGCTGAGGCCCGGGGCGGCACGCTGGCCGACTTTGCCAAAACATTGCGCCGCCGCTACACCGAGGCCCCCGGCGAGGCTCCCGCCGCCCCCGACCGCATCCAGCTTTTGACCTGCCACAAGTCCAAGGGGCTGGAATGGCCCGTGGTCATCCTTCCGCTGTTTTTCTCCCCCATCACCGAGGCGAACGCGAACTACCCGCAACTGCTGGGCGGTCCCGGCGAGCGTCCCGTGCTGGCTGTATCCAAAAACCATGACAAATCCACCGCCAAGGCCGCGCTGGCCCGCCGCAACGCGCAGACCTATGAGCGGCTGCTCTACGTCAGCGCCACCCGTGCCCGGCACAGCCTGATCGTGGTCGAGGACGAATCGCTTTTCGACCGCCCGGAGGGCTCCTTTGCCGGGGGGCTGCGCGTGCTCGCCAACGACGGCAACCGCTCCTGGTGGGACGGGCTCCCGGCCTTCGCGCCCAAGTCCGAGCTTTTCCCCGCCCGCCACGCGCCCGGCGAAACGGATGGCCCCGAGACGACTCCCACTTCGCTCGCGGAGGACACCGCCACAGAACGCACTCGCCGCGCCCAACTCGCCCGCGAGCACGCCGGGGACTTCGCCGAGCGCGTGCTGCCCAGTTCGCTGGCGCGGCATGAGGGCTTCGAGGGGCATCACCGCGACGAACGCGACCTCGAGGCCGAACCGCTTTTCCCTGAGCTGGCCGCCGCTGCCGCCGCCAAAAAAGGGGCCGACTACGGCAACTGGTGGCACCTGACGATGGAAACCCTCCCCTGGGCCGCCGGTCCCGACGCCTGGCGCGAACACGCCGAAGCCCGCCTCGCTCACTGCACGGATCGCCCGCGCGGGCAGGACGAGTTGGACCGTTTTTTCCGCTCCGAGGCCGCCCAACGCCTGTCCGCTCCCGGCCTGCTGGTCCGCGCCGAAGTGCCGGTCTTCTGGCCCGAGGACACGGGCCGCGTTTACGACGGCACCATCGACCTGGCCGCACGCACCGACACCGGCTGGCTCGTGATCGACTGGAAAACCGACCGCCTTTCCTCCGGCGGGCTTGACGCCCTCGCCCTGACCTACGGCCCCCAGCTAGACTGCTACCGCCGCGCCCTCGGGAGCATTTTTGATGTGCCCGTCGAGGTCTATCTCTATAGTACCCGTTTGGGCCAATGGCTGGAACTGTCCCCGCAGGGCTGAGAGTGCACTCCTTGCGATCTCTTTCCTCCGGGAACATATCCTTCACACTTTTGTTATTAACAATTTAGCTACTACCATGAAAAACTTCCTTTTCGATTTCGACGGCACACTGGCCGACACGCTGCCGCTGTGCATTTCCGCCTTTCGCGAGGCCATCGAGCCGCTGGCCGGGCGCAAGCTCAGCGACGCCGACATCATCGAGACCTTTGGCCCCTCCGAGGAAGGCACCATCGCCGCGCTCATCCCCGACCATCAGGAGCAGGGCCTCCGGGGCTACCTCAACAGTTACGAAACACTGCACCACAAGTGGCCCGCTCCTTTCCCCGGCATGGTCGAGATCCTGCGCTTCCTGCGCGAAAAGGGAGCCTTCGTCGGTATGGTCACCGGTAAGGGGGCCAAAAGCGCTGCCCTCAGCCTCGAACGCTTCGGCATCAGCGACCTTTTCCAGGCGATCGAGACCGGCTCCCCACGCGGCCCGGTCAAGGACGAGAAAATCGCCCACCTGCTGAAGACCTTTAACCTCGACCGCGCCGAAACCCTCTACATCGGCGATGTCGTCAGCGACATCACCGCCTCGCACGCCTGCGGGATCAAGGCCACCGCCGCTGCCTGGGCAGCAACCGCCGACCTCGAAGCCCTCCGCGCCGCGCAGCCGGATTTTCTCTTTACCAGTATCGCGGATTTCGACGCGTTCATTCGCGGGTTCTTTCAATAAGCCGAAGGGTACTCGGCTGGCTCGCCCATTCCCACCCTTACAGCAGCGCCAGCACCTCAATGTGCGAACGCAACACCGGCACCCCGCAAGCCTCCAGCCGGGCGCGGCTCTGATGCCCGCCTTCAAGCAGCACGCAGTCGGCCCCGATCTCGCGGGCGACCTCGTAGTCGTGCGTCGTGTCGCCCACGAGCAGTACCTCGTGGGGCGCGTGAGGCAGGCTCGCCATGTGGGCGCGGCCATTGGCGGCCTTGCCGGCGGCGTAGATATTATCCAGCCCGATCAGTTGGGAAAAATACCCGTCCAGCCCGAGCAGGCCGACCAGTTCCACCAGCGTCCGGTGCTCGTGGGCGGAGAGAATGACCTGCCCCACCCCCTGCGCCCGCACTGCCTCGACCGTGGCGCGAACCTCCGGATACAGGCTGCACTCCAGCCGACGCCGGTTATAGCCGTCGATAAACTCCCGACTGACCGCCTCGAAGGAATCCCGCTCCAGGTCGAAGCCGAGCTTGCGGTAGTACTCCACCACCGGGAACCCAAACTCCTCCTGGTAAAACCGCGCCGTCACGGGCCGCATCGACCGCCGCGTCATCAGGCCGTTCATCACCTCCAGGCACAGCCAGGCATCGTCCAGCAGCGTGCCGTTCCAGTCCCAAATCAGATGTCGGTATGCCATTGCTCTATCTATTAAATAGCCCTGCCGCCCCAGCGCCAGCCAACAGCGGGATTTTCCCATCATTAACAGAGGAATCGGAAATTTTCAAGAATAGTGAACAAAATAACACATTGGGCTTGCACTCGCGATCCAAGTCCGCACGCTGACATAAAAACCACCTCACCATGGCAGCTCCCAAGAAAAACACTTCCGACACCAAGGGCACCGAAGCCCTCGACCTGGCCATTTCCGCCATTAACAAGCAGTTCGGCGAAGGCTCAATCATGCGCCTGGGCGACAGCACGAAACTGAACGTCGAAACCGTTTCGACCGGCTCGGTCGCTATCGACCTCGCCCTCGGCGTTGGCGGGCTACCCCGCGGCCGTATCTGCGAAATCTACGGCCCCGAGTCTTCCGGTAAGACCACCCTGTGTCTCTCCATCATCGCCGAGGCCCAGCGCCAGGGCGGTAACGCCGTCTTTGTCGATGTCGAGCACGCCCTCGACCCCCGCTACGCCAAGGTCGTCGGTGTCGATCTGGACAATCTCATGGTTTCCCAGCCCGAGTCGGGCGAAGACGCCCTCAACATCACCGAGACGCTGATCCGCTCCGGCGCGGTCGATGTCGTCGTGGTGGACTCCGTGGCCGCGCTCGTCTCCCGCACCGAACTCGACGGCCAGATGGGCGACACCACCGTCGGCCTCCAGGCCCGCATGATGAGCCAGGCCATGCGACGCCTCACCGGCGCGATTAACAAGTCCAAGTGCATCTGTATCTTTACCAACCAGATCCGTGAAAAGATCGGGGTCATGTTCGGCAACCCGGAAACTACCCCTGGCGGTCGCGCGCTGAAGTTCTTCGCCTCCGTCCGCATCGACATCCGACGCATCGGCGCGATCAAGGACACCTCCGGCGCTGTCAAGGGTAACCGGACCCGCATCAAGGTGGTCAAAAACAAGGTCGCCCCACCCTTCACCGAGTGCGAGTTCGACATCATGTACAGCGAGGGCATCTCCCGCACCGGCTCCCTCCTCGACCTCGGCGTCGAACACAAGCTGCTCGAAAAGAAAGGCGCGTGGTTCGGCTACAACGGGGACCTCATCGGCCAGGGGCGCGAAGCCTCCAAGGCTTATCTGGCCGAACATCCCGACGTAATGAAAGACCTCCAGGCCAAAATTCTCGAAAAAGTTCAGGTCGTCGGCGGGACCGCGCTGGCCGAGTCCAAGGGTGCGCAGGACGAGGAATAGTCCTCCCCTCTCTTCTTACCTTTTACCGAAAGGCCGCCGGGCAAGTCTTGCCCGGCGGCCTTTGCTGTATCCCTCACGCAGACGTATCCCAACCGTAAAAGCACGAGAACAGCCCCTCACCCTTGGCTTCCCGCCACATCTGGCAGGGGATTGGGGGTATTTTCTGCGTGACGCCAACGCCCCTCCGGCTGACAATCGTCCGCACATATGCCTTTTGGAGAAACCATAGCCGCCCTGTCCACCCCGACAGGCGAAGCCGCGCTCGCCGTCATTCGCCTTTCCGGTCCCGACTGCGAACGTATCGGCCGTGACTCCTTCGGTTCCACGTGGAACGCCGAGCCCCGGATCGCAGCACTATCGACATACAAGTCACTCTCAGGAAACACCTTAGATAGATGCATAAGCCTCTATTTTGAGGACGGCCACAGCTATACCGGCGAGCCCATGCTCGAGCTCAGCCTCCACGGGAGCCCGCTCGTCGTTCAACTCGTACTGGAAGACCTCCTGGCCCGCGGCTGCCGCCTGGCTGAGCCGGGTGAGTTCACCAAGACCGCATTCCTCAACGGCAAGCTCGACTTGAGCCAGGCCGAGGCCGTGGCCGACCTCATCCACGCCCGCAGCACACGGGCCCTGCGTGTCGCCCAGCGCCAGCTTGCCGGTTCCATCGGTAAACGCATGGACGCCTACACCCAACGCCTGCTCCGCGTCCAGGCTGAGCTGGAGGCGTATATTGACTTTCCGGAAGAAGACTTGCCGGAAGAGGACCAGTCCGGCCCGATCAAGGCCATCTCCGGCCTAAGTCGGGACATTTCACAACTCATTGATACGCAACACTATTCTTCCCTGCTCCACGATGGCGTCCAAACCGTCATCCTCGGTGCCCCCAATGCAGGAAAAAGCAGCTTGCTCAACTGGCTGGCCGGGCAGGATCGCGTCATCGTGAGCGATACCCCCGGTACCACGCGCGATGTGGTGGCCGAAAGGGTGGTCGTGGGTGACTACGTGCTTCAGCTCATGGATACCGCCGGGCTGCATGCCTCCGAGGATGCACTGGAACGGCTTGGGATGCAAAAAACCCTGGAATGGCTCGATCGGGCAGATTTCATTCTGGTCGTGGTGGATAGCGCGGCCCCCTCCCCTACCCTGCCTGACGCCGCCCTGGAAAAAATTCAGGCCGGTAACGCACTCGTAATCGAAAACAAATGTGATCTCCCCTCTAGCTCCTCCAGAGCCGACTTCCTCCCCGCCTGCCCGCACATCCGACTCTCGCTAAAGACCGGCGAGAACTGCGATCAACTCAAAAGTCGGTTGATCGAGACTCTTTCCGCCGGGCACCACATCCCTCACGAGGACGAACTCATCGTCAGCACACGCCACGCCGCCGCCCTCACCCGCGCTGTCGATGCTCTGGAGACCACCTTGACGCGCCTGAACGAAGGTGCTCCGCCCGAATTGGCCGCCTCCGACCTGCGCCTAGCCGTCGAGGCCTTCGGCGAAGTTGTCGGTAAAATCGACAACGAGGCCATGCTCGACCAACTTTTTGCCACTTTTTGCATCGGAAAATGAAGTTCCCGCTTAAATACGGTCCCAATCAGCCTTACGATGTCATCGTCTGCGGCGCAGGCCACGCCGGCTGTGAAGCTGCCATGGCCGCGGCCCGCATGGGCGCGGACACGCTCCTGCTGACGGGCAATATCGACACCATCGCCCAAATGAGCTGTAATCCAGCCATCGGCGGGCAGGCCAAAGGGCACATGGTCCGCGAAATCGACGCCCTCGGCGGTGTCATGGGGCTGAACACCGACACCACAGCCATCCAGTTCCGTCTGCTAAACGCCTCCAAAGGCCCGGCGGTACAAGCTCCACGCGCACAGTGCGACAAAAAGGCCTACCAGTACCGAATGAAGCATCAGATAGAACTTCAGCCGAACCTGACGCTCTTTCAGGCCATGGTTGAGGGCCTGATCTTCAGCGGTGACTCTGTAGCAGGAGTCAAAACCAGCATGGATGTCTCTTTTTATGGCAAAACGGTTATTGTGACGACGGGCACCTTCCTGCGCGGACTCATGCATATCGGCAGCAATCGCAACGAAGGCGGCAGGCTGGGCGATTTTACGGCCAAAGGACTCTCTGGCAGTTTCCTGGAGGCTGGGATCGCTCTGGAACGGCTAAAAACAGGCACTCCGCCCCGTATTTTGGGCTCCAGCATCGATTTCTCGGTCTGTGAGGAGCAAAAAGGCGACACCGAGCCGACGTTCTTTGCTTTTTACGACACCCGTTTCGGGGAAGAAATGTTCCACGTGGAACATTCACCGGAAGCATTCGAGTGGGACCGCCGATTGTTCCACGTGGAACAATCCGGCCAACGACTCCAGGGCTGGATGCCGGGCAGCGACCAGGTTTCCTGCTGGGAAACCACCACCACGGAGCAAACCGCCGAAATCATCCGCGACAACCTGCACCTGTCCCCGCTCTACGGCGGAATGATCGAGGGGGTAGGGCCGCGCTACTGTCCGAGCATTGAGGACAAAATCGTCCGCTTCGCCGACAAGCCCACCCACAAGCTATTCCTGGAACCGGAAGGCCGACACACGGACGAGTGGTACATCAACGGCCTTTCCAGCAGCCTGCCGTTTGAAGTCCAGCTTCAAATACTCCACAGCGTGCGGGGCCTGGAACAGGCGGTCATGTTACGCCCTGCCTACGCGGTGGAGTATGATTTTGCCCCGCCGACTCAGCTTTACCCGTCGCTGGAATCAAAAAAGGTAGAAAATCTCTTCTTCGCGGGTCAGATCAACGGCACCTCCGGCTATGAGGAGGCAGCAGGGCAAGGGCTTCTGGCAGGGGTCAACGCCGTCCAGAAGGTGAGGGGAGGGGAGCCGCTGATCCTCGGTCGCCACGAGGCCTACCTCGGCGTGCTCATTGACGATCTGGTGACCAAAGGGACCAAGGAACCCTACCGGATGTTCACCAGCCGGGCGGAGTATCGCCTGATCTTTAACCACGGCAGCGCCGAGGTTCGACTCGGGCAGCATGCCATCGACCACGGCCTGGTTCCCGAGGAAAGGGCAGGGCGCATAACAGACAAGCTGAGCGAGATTGAACATTGGGAAAACAAACTGGAGACAACGACCACACGAGGCGGCTCGTTCGGAGACCTGCTCCGGCGAGACCGGGCGGGCACGGAACCCTTGCTGCCTGAGCAATTCCAGAGCCTCACGCACTCAATCAGGGAGGAAGTCCTGTATCGCATTTGCTACCGAGGCTACCGTGAACGTGAATTACGGCACATCGAGAAACTCAAGGGCATAGCGAACGTAAAGCTCCCCAAGAACATCAATTTCCTCGAAATCAAAGGCTTGCGCAAGGAAAGCGCACTAAAACTAGAGGAGATACGCCCGCTGGACCTGGGGCAGGCCAGCCGCATCAGCGGTGTTAACCCCGCCGACATCAGCCTGATCCTCGTCGCCCTCAAAGCACGTCGAAACCAGACCGAGTAGCCCGATGCCGAGGGGTATGCTGTACCCAGTCCTTGCTGCAGCCCTGATGAAGAGACTCCACAGTCTGCTGGAAAATGGCATCAACCAAGGGTTCGGGCGTGCCCCCGCCTATCGACCGTCATCATGTCCTACCATGCGTATATCAAGTGAGCAACCTGTGCCTACCCCTACCTCCCCCTATATACCTTCTCCCGATCACAGCGAGCTAGATGCCTATCGGGGATGAATTCATCGGGACTATCCCGATAAATAACCAAATAAGCGGGCCAAAAAGATCGCGTCCAAAAAACCTGCGCGTGGGCGCACTGCCATCAATCGTGCGAAGCACTGATAAGCGCAGAGTAGCCAGGAACTGCTTTCGGTTTGTGATAATATCGCAACAGACAGGTAACGAACACGTGACAGCCCCCGAATCCAATCCCCAAGACACTGACCAATAACACGTTGCGATTCCACAAAAAGCCAATAGGTTTTTATTTACAATATTTTTACAAAATGTTTTCAATGTTGGCAAATAGAATAGAGTGAGGCATAAGAGAGTGATACTATTTTCAGAACTGTGAACAAAGATAAGAAGATCCTCGTTGTTGACGACGAACCGGACGTAACCGAACTGCTTGACTATAAACTGAGGCAGGATGGTTACCGCGTGTCCGTTATCAACGACCCACTGATGATCATGGGGACGGCGCGCTCGTTTCAACCCGACCTTGTCATTCTGGACATCATGATGCCGGACCTGAACGGTATCCAAATCTGCCGCATGCTCCGGGCCGACCCGGTCATGAAAGCGGTGCCGGTTATTTTCCTGACCGCGCGGGGCGAGGCCGACGACCGGATCAAGGGCTTCGAGACCGGCGCGGACGACTACATCAGCAAACCGTTCGATACACGGGAACTATTACTGCGTATCAAGGCACTTTTCAAACGCCTCGGGCAGACCGCCGAAGCTGGCGGACAGAAGGAAATCACCATTGGCAAGGTGGCGATTGACATCGAAAAGCACCGGCTGAGTGTCGAAGGACGAGACATCGACCTGACGGCAACCGAATTCAAGCTCCTGCGCCTCCTGATGGAGCGCAAGGGACGGGTGCAAAGCCGGGAGAACCTGCTCGTCAACGTTTGGAACTACGAGGCCGACATCGAAACACGCACCGTGGACACGCACATCCGCCGCTTGCGCGAAAAGCTCGAAGACCACGCGGGCATCATTGAAACCGTGCGCGGCGTCGGCTACCGGGCGGTTGACAAGTGAGCCCCGCTGCGGCCAGCATTCTTACCCTATGGGCGTGATCGTATTCATCCTGGCCGTGTGGGTCCTGTACCTGCTGTTGCGGCTGCGACGACTGCGCGCGGTGATGAAGAAGGCAGCCGACGCACTTGAATCCCGCAAGTCTTTCCTTTTAAATGAGAAAGGAAATTGGCCCAAGCGGTATTTTCTCGACCGCATGGCTCGCGAGATCAATACCCTGACCGACATTCGCCGCCACAGCGAGCGTCGCGAAGAGGGCTATTTCCAGCAAGTTGAAACGGCACTGGAGAACCTGATCGAGGCCGTTCTCATCGTCAACGACGAGAACCAACTCGTCATGGCCAATCCCGCCGCCCGGCGCCTGCTCCGCATCGAAGGGCGCACGGAGGGCAAGCGGGTTGAGCAGTACTTGCAGAGCCCGCAGTTTCTGGAGTTGATGAAGCGCATTCGGGCGGGCGAGTACAGCGGTTTTCAGGAGATTGAGCTGGTCCGTGGCAAGACATCCCACACCTTTGAAGTCACCGGTGCTCCCATCCCGAACGCCGATCCGCACGCCCCGGACATGACACTGTTTGTGCTGCACGACATCACGCGCCTGAAAATCCTCGAAGGCGTGCGCAAGGAGTTCGTGGCCAATGTCTCCCACGAGCTGCGCACGCCGGTCACGATTATCAAGGGCTACGCCGACACCCTGGTCGAGGACCAGGACAGCCTGGAGCCCGAGGACCGCGCCCGCTTCCTGGCCAAAATCCAGAAAAGTGTAAACCGGCTGCACCTGTTGCTGGAGGACTTGCTGGTGCTGTCGCGGCTGGAGTGGGGGACCGAGTCCGTCTCACGCGAGGCCTATCCGCTGCCGCAGATCATCCGCGAGCTACAGGAGAACATCCAGCCGCGCCTGGAAGAGAACGGCAAAAAGCTGCTCGTCGAGCTCGACCCGATGATTGACCGGCTAATGCTCGATCCGATCAAGATTTCGCGTGTCTTTCAGAATGTTTGCGACAATATCACCCGCTATGCCAAAGGGTTTACCACTATCCAGATACGCGCCCGCTACGAGGACGGCAAGGTCCGGGTGTCGATTGAGGACGACGGCTGCGGGATTCCCGCCGCTGACGTGCCGCACATTTTCGAGCGTTTCTACCGCGTGGACAAAGGCCGTTCACGCGAACTGGGGGGGACGGGCCTGGGCTTGAGCATCGTGAAGCACATCATCCAGCTCCACGGGGGCGAAGTCGCCGCGCACAGCGTGGAAGGCGAGGGCACCCGGATAGAGTTCACCCTGCCCGACACCAGCGCCGAGGCCGCCGCCCGTGTCGCGGCCGAACGCCGTCGCAGCGCCCAGGCCGGTTAACGCCATGCCAGCAGACACCCACTCCGACAGCTACGCGGCTGCCCGGGAGCGTTCCCGGCTGCGCCGACTCGAGCTCTCCCGCTGGTGCCAGGCCCACCTCGACCCGCGCGAACCCTTTGTGCTGGAGTTCGGTTGCGGGCACGGACACTTTTTGACCGCCTACGCCGAGGCCAACCCGCGCCGCAACTGTGTCGGCATCGACATCATGACCAAGCGGATCGAAAAAGCCTCCGCCAAGGCCGCCAAGCGCGGACTTAACCGCCTGCACTTCCTCAAGGCCGAGGCGGACGAATTCCTCGACGCCCTCCGCGGCCACGCCCGGGCGAGCCTTGTTTTCATGCTCTTTCCCGACCCGTGGCCGAAAAAGCGTCATCACAAGCACCGCATGGTGCAGGACGAATTCCTCAACGAGCTGGCGGAGGTCACCACACCGGAAGCACGGTTCTGTTTCCGCAGCGACCACGAGGGCTACCACCGCTGGAGCGCCGACCACCTTTACCGGCACCCGCGCTGGGAGATCCGGGCCGACGAGCACTGGCCCTTTGAGCACGAGACCTATTTCCAGGGGCATATGGAGAGCTTCCGCTCCATCGTGTCCGCTCGCACCGGCCCCGCAGATACGGCCACCAAGCCACAGCCGACACAGCTCTCGTTCTTGTAAGAGGGAACTTGTTTTTGGAATCACGGATGACACCGACGGGCACGATCAGGGCGTTTTTAAACGGCAATGAGACCCGGCCTGCCAATCGGCATCGATTCATCAAGATGATTTAACAGGAAGGGCGGGAAGTTAAGAAGGGGATACCCTTGGCCTGACTTGGCGTTCTTTCCGACCTTCCTGTTAAATCTCTTAGGTCTCCAAAAGGTTAAGGAGCGCGATGCCCCAACCGACGAGCAGGCGCGTCTCCGTGCCTCTGTGCCTTCGTGTGAGTTCTTTTGCCGGGCCTGATCCGGAAATACCCCAGAGACTACTGCGGGCAGGGGACACCTTCCTCGCGCAGGAGGCGGCGCTTGAGCGGTAGCCCCCAGCGAAAGCCCCCGAGCGCGCCATCCCGGCGGATGACCCGGTGGCAGGGGATGAGCCAGGCGAGGGGGTTACGCCCGATGGCGGTCCCGACGGCCCGCGTGGCCAGTGGGCGGTCAACCGCATGGGCGATCTCGGAATAGGTGCGGGTTTGGCCACGGGGGATGGCCTTGAGGGCGTCCCAGACCGCAAGTTGAAAAGACGTGCCGCGAGGGGCGATCGGGACCGCCTCCCCGGAGAAAACGCGACCGGCCCAGCAACGGGTAGATTTGTCGTCGCGGGTCAGGGCCGGGCCCAGCCCGGCAGCGGTCAGGACGGGTACGGCTTGCTCGCCGGGCAGCAGAAATCCGAGGTAAACCAGCCGGTCTTCCGATACGGCCAGCAGGCAGGGGCCGTAGGGGGAATCGGTGGACCCGTAGTTCACCGTAGGAGAAGCCAAGCTCATAGGATGTCCAGAGCCACGAGCATGCCGAGTTGCCCCAGCAGGGTCAGGAAGAGAAGGATATAGACCCAGATGCCGAAGAGGTCGGGATTAAGGCGGCGTTCAACAGGGGCCGATGTCTTCTTAACCGTTTGATAGACGGCAGGTTCCGGCTCCGGGCGAACGGGCTTACGCTTTTCCCAATCACTGAGGGCTCTGGTAATATCCTTGGGACTGGGCATGGGAGCAGTCACGCAGAGCGGACAGGCTTCGTCAAGCCGGGAGCGCGGAGCGCAAAGCATAACGATTCCTAATTAATGCCACGTATGCTTGCCACGGAGGGCTTGAGCGAGAATAGAGAGTTGACGATATTTCCTGTGGATTCGAGTGTTGACGCGTCCTGCAGGATACGTCAATGCGTATGCCCTTTATTCAAAAATCTCTCCAGACCCATTAGGACAATTATCATGTCTGTGCCCCGCAAAACGGCGCTTACCACCGGATTCCTTTCACTATTAACGACAAGCACCTTCGCCAGCGACGGTGCTGCTGTCAGCCCCTACGCCTACGAACTCACGAAGTTCCTCGGCTTGCCCGTGACGAACGCGATGTTCACAGGCTGGGCGCTTTCGCTGCTGCTGATCGTAGTGGTGCGCCTCATGGTAGGCCGGCCGCAACTGGTACCCGCCCGCGGGCAGGCCATGGTGGAAGGGCTAATCCAATGGGTCTATGACATCATGGCCCCGATTGTGGGCAAAAAGGTGATCAAGCCTGTCTTCCCGCTCCTGCTTTGCCTGTTCACCTATATCCTGATCATGAACTGGAGCGGGCTTCTGCCCGGCGTGGGCACCTTCGGCCACTTCGTGCCGGAGCACGAGATCACGATGGAGCAGGCCACTGACATGCAGCACTCCGGGGCGATTGTCCGCGAGATTGACGGTAAATACTACGATGGGCACTTCCACTACTTCTTCCGCCCGGTCAACTCCGACCTGAACACGACCCTGGCGCTGGCCATCATCTCGTTCCTGGCCTGGATCTGGTTCGTGCTCAAGTATGCCGGGGTCAAGCTCCTGCTCTTCGACCTCTTCGGCAACAAGGCGGACAAGAAGGAAGTCCCCGGCTATATCTACGTACCGCTTTTCGGCGTCTTCCTCGGCGTGGGCCTGATCGAAGTCATCTCGATCCTCTCCCGTCTGGTTTCGCTGCCCTTCCGTCTTTTCGGTAACGTCTTCGGGGGTGAAAACCTCCTCACCAGCATGCACGGGATGTTCGCCTGGGTGCTGCCGGTGCCGTTCTACTTCCTGGAAATCCTCATCGGCTTTGTCCAGGCCCTCGTTTTCACCCTGCTGACCGCCGTTTACATCGGCCTGATCTGCAACCACGACAGCGCGGACGAGCACGCCCACGCGCATTAATGACTTTCCCGGGCGGGACCGTCTGCCAACGAGTGACGGGCGTCCGGGTTTCCAACCAAGACCAAAACCAACTCACAAACCAAACATCATGTTCGACCTACTCGCACAAATCTCAGGTGATATCGGCCAGGGCCTGACTGCCGCCCTCGGCTGTCTCGGTGCTGCCCTCGGCGTCGGCTTTGTCGGCACCCGCGCGGTGGAAGCCGTCGGCCGCAACCCCGGCGCTTCCGGTAAGATCCTCGTCCAGAGCATCATCGGTATGGCCCTTTCCGAAGCCGTCGCGTTCTACGCGCTGTTCCTGTACTAAGGTAAAATCTTCCAATGGCGCAGGTCGCTGAACCGACCTGCGCCAACCCTTTCCCATGATCGATCTCCTGCCCAACCTTATCGCCGCCGCGGCTGAAGTCTCCCACGGAGCCGCCGAGTCAGGCACTGTTGTTGAAAAGCTCGCCTCGACCTTCCACGTCGAGTGGCACCTGCTGCTGGCCCAGGGCATCAACTTTATCGTGGTGGCCTTCGTGCTGTGGAAGTTCGCTTTCAAGCCGGTCGTCGCCACCCTGGAGACCCGCAAGAAAAAGATCGAGGACGGTCTCCAGTACGCCGAGGAGATGAAGGCCCGCCTGGCCGAAGCCGAAAAGCAGTACGCCGAGAAGATGAAAGAGGCCGCCATCGAAGGCGCGCAGATCATCGAAGAGGCCCGCGAGAACGCCAAGACCTACCTGGAAAAGCAGACCCAGGAAGCCGTCACCAAGGCTGAAGGCATCGTCGCCAAGGGCCGCGAGTCGGTCGAGCTTGAGCGCAAGCAGATGCTCTCCGAGCTTCGCCGCGAAGTCGCTCACCTCGTCGTGCAAACCTCCGGCAAGGTCCTCAACCGCGACCTCTCCGCCGAGGAAAAGAGCCGCTTCAACGAAACGGCCGCCAAAGAACTTTACGGCAAGAACTGATCCGGCCCGCCCGAGCAATGGACCGCAAAACCGAAGAACACCTGAAAACCCTCGCCCGCAAGCTGGTCGAGATTTCCCTCGATGAGTCAGGCCGCGTCAGCGCCGAGCGGGTAGGGGACGTGCTGAGCACCCTTGAGCAGCACCCGCCCTGCCACGCCCGCAACCTGCGCCCGCTGCTCAAGCACTACCTGGCCTACATCCGCCGCGAAGTCGCCCGCAGCCAGGCCCGGCTCGAATACGCCGGCCAGATGGGCGAATCCACGCTGGAGGAAGTCCGCGCCGAGCTGGCCGAGCACTATGGTCGCGCCATCGACATCGTAGCGAAGGAAAACGACGAGTTGATCGCCGGTTTCCGCGTGGCCATCGGGGACGACGTTTACGACGCCTCGCTCTCCGGTCGCCTGCACGCCCTTGAGACTTCCATTGCCTGAGCGCACCACCCACTTTAAACACCACCCTCTCATCCACTTCCGCATTTTATGAGCACCGTTCTTGAACAAATCCAGGCCGAGATAGCCAAGCTCGAAACCCAGGCTGTCAAAACCAACGTCGGCCGCATCGTACAGATCGCCGACGGCGTGGCCCGCCTCGACGGCCTCTCCGAGGTCATGTACAACGAGATGATCGAGTTCCCCGGCGGCGTGTACGGCATCGCCCTGAACCTCGAAGAGGACGAAGTCGGCGTCGTCATCCTCGGCGACCCCTCCGAGCTCAAGGAAGGCGACGAAGCCAAAACCACCGGTCGCCTGCTCTCCGTCCCCGTCGGCAAGGGCCTTCTGGGCCGCGTGGTGGACGCCCTCGGCGCTCCCATCGATGGCAAAGGCCCGATCGAGAGCGACGCGCTCTACCCGGTCGAAAAAATCGCCCCCGGCATCATCCCCCGCAAATCCGTGGACCAGCCGGTGCAGACCGGCATCATGGCCATTGACGCGATGATCCCCGTCGGCCGCGGTCAGCGCGAGCTGATCATCGGCGACCGCGCCACCGGTAAGACCACCGTGGCCATCGACACGATCATCAATCAGGCCCAGATCAACCAGCAGCACAAGAAGGAAGACGGCAGCTTTGAGGAAGGCTTCCGCCCGATGTACTCCATTTACGTGGCCATCGGCCAGAAGCAGTCCAACATCGCCCGTACGATCAAGTCCCTGGAGGCTGCCGGGGCCATGGAGTACTGCACGATCGTGGCCGCTCCCGCCGCCGAAAACCCGGCCAACCAATACATCGCCCCGTTCTCCGGCGCTGCCATGGGCGAGTTCTACATGCACAACGGCATGGACGCGCTCATCGTCTTCGATGACCTTTCCAAGCACGCCGTGGCCTACCGCCAGATTTCGCTCGTGCTCAAGCGTCCCGCCGGTCGCGAAGCCTACCCCGGTGACGTTTTCTACCTCCACAGCCGCCTGCTGGAGCGTTCCGCCCGCGTCAACGAGGAGAACGGTAACGGCTCCCTGACCGCGCTGCCGATCATTGAAACACAGGCTGGTGACGTTTCGGCGTACATTCCGACGAACGTTATTTCGATCACTGACGGGCAAATCTTCCTCGAAACTGACCTCTTCAACCAGGGTGTTCGCCCGGCTATTAACGTCGGTATCTCGGTCTCGCGAGTCGGTTCCGCCGCGCAGGTCAAGGCGATGAAGCAGGTCGCCGGCAAGGTGAAGGGCCAGTTGGCCCAGTACCGCGAACTGGCTGCCTTCGCGCAGTTCGGCTCCGACCTGGACGCCCGCACCAAGGCCACCCTCGACATGGGTGACCGCATGGTCGAGCTCTTCAAGCAGCCGCCCCTCTCCCCGAAGCGCACCGAAGTGCAGGTCGCCCTCATCTGGACCGTCCAGAACAACTACATGGCCGACATCGCGGCCAAGAAGGTGACCGCCGCCGTCAGTTCGCTGGAGCAGTACCTGATCGCCTCCAAGCACGCCCTGTTGGACAAGATCCGCACCGGCGGCAAGCTCACCGATGAGATCACGGCCGAGCTCAAGAGCGCCGTCGAGGAGTGGAAGAAGACCTTCGTCGCCTGATCCCATGCCCAGCACCAAGGAAATACGGGGCCGCATCAAGGCGGTCAAAAACACCGGGCAGATCACCCGGGCGATGCAGCTTGTGGCCGCTTCCAAGATGAAGCGCGCGCAGGATGACGCCATTTCCAGCCGTCCCTACGCAATGCTGCTGGCTGAGATTCTCGAATCGGTGGCCGACCAGGAGACGGAGTTTCACCACCCGCTGCTGGAGGGTCGCGAGGTCCGCAAGCGCGGCATCCTCGTCATTTCCAGCGACAAGGGCCTGTGCGGCGCGCTCAATGCCAACCTGTTCAAGGAGATCATCAAGATCAAGGATCCGGTCGCGTACATCTCGATCGGGCGCAAGGCCACGCAGTTCCTCAGCCGTACCCGGCGCGAGCTCAAGGCCGACTTCGTTCTCTCGGACAAGGTCGCCTACCACGAGATCCGCGCCGTGGTCGAGTATATGCTCAACCTCTACTACGAGGAGGAGATCGACACCATCGAGGTCCTGCACAACCGCTTCGTCAACACCCTCCAGCAGGAGCCGGCCCTCGTTCGCCTGGCCCCGATGGACCAGTTGCGCGAGCAGCTCGACCGCCTGCGCAAGCGCGAAAAGCTTGAGCTGGCCGAGACCACCGGAGACGAGCGCGAGTTCCTCTTCGAGCCCAGTGCGGCCACCATCCTGCACGAGCTTCCCAACCTCTTTATCAAGGAAGAGATCAACCACATGGCCTTTGAGGCCAAAGCCTCCGAGCACAGCGCGCGGATGGTGGCCATGAAGTCCGCCACCGACAACGCCAAGAACCTCGTCGGCGATCTCACCCTCGAATACAACAAGGCCCGCCAGGCGGCCATCACTCAGGAAATCATCGAAATCGCGGCCGCCGCCGCCAACTAATCCCCTAGCTTTAAACGCACATTCAAGATGAGCAATATCGGTAAAATCATTCAGGTCATCGGCGCCGTGGTGGACGTCAAGTTCAGCGAAGAGAGCGTGCCCAAGATTTACAACGCCCTTCACGTCTCCTTCAAGCTCGGTGGCGAAGACAAGATGATCGTGCTGGAAATCCAGCAGCACCTCGGCGACGGCATGGTCCGCGCCGTGGCCATGTCCTCCACCGAAGGTCTTGTGCGCGGCCTCGACGTGATCGACACGGGTGCCCCGATCTCAGTCCCGGTGGGCGAGCAGGTGCTCGGCCGCATCTTCAACGTCATCGGGGAGCCGGTGGACGAGCGCGGCCCGGTCGTGACCGAGAAGCGCTACCCGATCCACCGCAACCCGCCCACGCTGCTGGAGCAGGACACCGAGGCCCAAATCCTCGAAACCGGCATCAAGGTCATCGACTTGATCTGCCCCTTCATCAAGGGCGGTAAGGTCGGTGCGTTCGGGGGTGCCGGTGTCGGCAAGACCGTCGTCATCATGGAGCTCATCAACAACATCGCCAAGGCGCACGGCGGTTACTCCGTCTTCGCCGGGGTGGGTGAGCGCTCCCGCGAAGGTAACGACCTTTACTGGGAAATGAGCGAGTCCGGCGTCATCGATCAGAAGAATATCGCCAACTCCAAGGTGGCCCTCGTTTACGGCCAGATGAACGAGCCGCCCGGCGCCCGTATGCGCGTGGCTCTGTCCGGCCTGGCCATGGCCGAGTACTTCCGTGACGAAAAGAACCAGGACGTGCTCCTGTTCGTCGATAACATTTTCCGCTTCTCCCAGGCCGGTTCCGAAGTGTCCGCGCTGCTCGGCCGCTCGCCCTCCGCGGTGGGTTACCAGCCGACCCTGGCCCAGGAAATGGGCATCCTGCAGGAGCGCATCACCTCGACCAAGAAGGGCTCCATCACGTCCTTCCAGGCCGTCTACGTCCCGGCGGACGACTTGACCGACCCGGCCCCGGCCAACACCTTCGCGCACCTCGACTCGACCATCGTGCTTGAGCGCCGCATCGCCGAGCTGGGCATTTACCCGGCGGTTGACCCGCTGGCCTCGGTCTCGAACGCCCTCTCCCCCGAAATCGTGGGCGAGGAGCACTTCCAGGTCGCCCGCGGCGTGCAGAACGTCCTCCAGCGCTACAAGGACCTGCAGGACATCATCGCGATTCTCGGTCTGGACGAACTCTCCGAAGAGGACCGCAAGACCGTTTACCGCGCCCGTAAGATCCAGAAGTTCCTTTCGCAGCCCTTCCACGTGGCCGAAGTCTTCACCGGCTTCCCCGGCGTGTACGTCCCCGTGGCCGACACCATCAAGGGCTTCAAGATGATCCTCGACGGCGAACTCGACGACGTGAACGAAAACGACTTCTACATGAAGGCCGGTATCGAATCCGTCCTCGAACCCGCCAAGGCCTAATCCCTTCCTCCCATGCCGCTGACACTTGAAATCGTCACCCCCGAGGGCAAAGCCTTCACCGGCCAGGTTGACGACGTGGTCCTGCCCACCGCCAACGGCGACGTGGACATCCTCCCCGGTCACCAGCCGCTGCTGACCATCGTCGAGCCTGGCGAAGTCCAGGCCACGATGGCCGGCGGGCGCGAATACCTCGCCGTGGACAAGGGCTTCGCCCGCGTCCAGAACGACGTGGTATCCGTGCTGTGCGAAGGGGCGATCAACATTCAGGAGATCGACCTGAACTTCGTCGAGGATGCCCGCCAGAAGGCTGAAGCCGCGCTGGAAAAGGCCCGTAAGGAAGGCCACGACCCGGCCCAGATCGAAAAGCTCGAGTCCGTCGCCCGCTTCGCCATGACCCAGCAACTGGTCAAGCGCAAGAAACATTGATCTCCACGACCTTTACACCAACAAAAGCACAGGCTTACCGACCTGTGCTTTTTTATTGGGCTGCCATCAGCTAAAGGCAATTTTAAGGCACGGCCTAGTGTCGTGTTAGCTAAGTTCTTAACAAATGTTAATGGCCACAAAAAGGCACAAGAAGCACAAAAAACTTCGTGGATACAGAGGTCGCTCTGCGTCTTTGCGCCTCTGCGGTGAAAATATTTTTATCAGGAACTAAGCTAACGGGACACTAGGATAGCCAACATGCAGCCTTTATTTGAACAGAACAAACCAAGTCAGGGTCTGCTCACTCCGGGTTGCGGAAAGCTCCTGACAGAAGGATTGACTTTAGGCTTTCCGCCATGCCCGCAGTCGGGCAAGCTGAGCGCTTCATGTCCCTGTTTCTGGCAACATTCCTGACTGGCATCGTCCTGCTTGCGCTCGGCGGCTGGTTCTTGTGGAACGGTCCGCGGGTCCGCCCGGCCACTTTCGGCTGGATGCGTTCCACCCCGGCGGCCGTGGTGCTTTTCGGCGGGGCTGCGGTGTGGTTCCTCTGGCACATCGCCCACCTGGGCAAGGCCGACTTCGGCGACTACAAGCAGCTCCTGCTTCTGGTCTTCGGTGTCACCGCGCTGGGTTCGTTTTTCTTTGTCCGGGACTTCCTGGCCGTGCGCGGCCTGGCCGTGCTCATGCTCCTGAGCGCCCGCCCGCTGCTGGATGCCGCCTATATGCAGTTCGACCACCCGCAGCGCCTGCTCATGGTGATCGCGGTTTACATCGGCATCGTCATCGCCCTGATTATCGGGGCCGCGCCCTACCGCCTGCGCAACTTCTTTACCTGGCTGTTCGCGAAAAATGCCCGCGTCCGTGCCTTGGGCCTCGTGCTGGTGGTCTATGGGGCGGCGGTGTTCATCACTTCCTTTACCTACTGAAGCCTGCCCGCGCATGAGCACACCTGATCCCGCCCCGGGCAAGCTGATCGTCATCGCCGGTCCCGCCGGCAGCGGCAAGACCACCCTGTGCGAGCGCATGCTGGCCGAACAGCCCGACGTGCGCCGCGTCATCACCTGCACAACCCGCGCCCCGCGCGAGGGCGAAGTCGATGGCCGCGATTACTATTTCCTGAGTCCGGAAGAGTTCGAACGCCGGATCGAGGCCGGGGACTTTTACGAATACGCCCGTGTGCATGGCCGCTACTACGGTACCCTCAAGTCAGAGATCGACCGCCACCTGAGCGCCGGTCGCAACGTCCTGCTCAACATCGACGTACAGGGCGCGGCCTCCTTCCGCCAGGCCGAACGGGAAAACCCCTCCCTGGCCGGCCGGCTGGTCACGGTTTTCATCACCATCACTCCCGGCCAGATGCGAGAGCGCATGCTGGGCCGGGGCGACAACGACGAGGCGGAAATCGCCCGCCGCCTCAAGAGCGCCGAGGACGAACTGGCCCGCGCCGGGGAATTCGATCACGTCATCGCCAGTACGGACCGGGAAAGCGACTATCAACGTCTGCTTATGCTCTACAGGCACTTAACAAGCCCCCTAACTGGTCGATAAATCGTCTCGACTTCATTAGGGGCTGGTTATTATGTACTAAAGACAACTCTCCACATCCTCTATTACTCAAAACGACTACGCGTTATGAAAAACCTGAGCAAACTGATCTCCACCACCACTCTTCTGCTTGGCGCCAGCGCCGCTTTTGCCATGCAGAGCGCTCCCACTTCCGAGGAAGCTGCGGCTCCCAGCTCGACTGAGTACGCCGAAACGCTGACCAAGACGGCCAAGTCTGTCGCCACGGAAAACACCCTCAGCGCCATTGACTCGCTGAAAAGCTCCTTCTCGGGCAACAAGGAAGCCAGCAGCCTGCTGAGCTCAGCCATCAACAGCTTCAAGGGCGGCGACACGCTCAAGTCGCTCGACACCCTGAACCAACTCAGCGAACTCGACCTGACCGACAAGCAGTCGCAACTCGTCGAAGAAGTCAAAGGCACCGTGTCGGCCTACAGCCTGAACCAGAATTTCGACACCTCCGACCCGAACCTGAGTGGCCCGGTCAACAACGCCATCGCCGCCATCAAGACCGGTGACAAGACTGCCGCCGCCAAGAGCCTCGGAGAAATCTACGAAATGGGCTCCCTCACCGACAAGCAGAAGGAAGTCCTCACCAGCGTCGCTTCTGACTACGCCGGCGTGGACCTGGGCAAGATCGGTGATGCCGTCAACGCGGCCAAGTCCGTCAAGGACATGTTCTAACCGGGAACCCCCGTTCCTTTCATCAAAAAAACGCCCGGTCAAAAGCCGGGCGTTTTTTTTGCGGGTAGCACCCGCTGGCAGTGCGTGGATCACCCCTCTTTACGCTGTCCTCAGCGACCGGTGAAAACGGGCGGGCGCTTTTCCTTGAAGGACAGGACGCCCTCCTTGTAGTCGTCGCTGTCGTACACGCGGCGGCGCAGTCCCTGAATCTCCTCAAAGGTTTCGGCGGGCAGAGGCGTGCCCTTGAGCAGGAGCCGGAACTGATGCTTGATCACGCGGATGGCCAGCGGGGCGTTGGCGGTGATGCTGTCGGCCAGTGCCAGCGTGAAGCCCTCCAGCTCGGGCGCGGGCACCACATGATTGACCATGCTCACGTTGTGCGCCTGCCGGGCCGAGATCGGCTTGGCGGTGAAGAACATCTCCTTGGCGATTTTGGGGCCGAGCACATTGATGAAATGAACCACACCGGAGGCATTGTAGGGCAGCCCGAGCTTGGCCGGGGTGATGGCAAAGGTCGCGTTTTCCGCGCACACGATCATGTCGCAGGAAATACACAGGTCGCAGGCCCCGCCCCAGACCGTGCCCTCCACCATGGCGATAACCGGGTAAGGGAAGTCCTGCACGCGGCGCAGGAGCACGCCGAGGCTGTCGTAGTAGTTGAGCGGGTCGCGGCGGCCTTCGGGCAGCTCCTTGATGTTGTGTCCGGCGCTCCAGACCTTTACGCCCGGTTCAGCCCGCAGGATAACGGCATAGACCGCCTGTTTCTCCAGTTCGTCAAACGCACCCACGAGCGCCTCCACCATTTCACCGCTGAGGCAGTTGCGTGCCTCCGGATTGCTGAAAGTGATGATGCCGGTTTTACCCTGAATTGCTGTCGTAACGAGTGCCATACCGGGATTTTCCCCCTTTACGTCAAGGCGAGCAAGGCCGCAGTTGCGCCCGCGAACGCTTTGCGCAGGGAGTTGGGGGAAAGGGATTTGCCCGCGAAGGGGCGCGACGCCGGGTCCTTCTGTGTCCGGTCCGCTCAGGATATGGGGAAAGTGATCAACAGTTTCACCCACAGACATAAAAAACCCCGGACGAAAACTGTCCGGGGTTTTGAAAAAACAGGATCGGTTGACCCAAAGCTGCACCCTTCCCGTCTCCGGGGCAGGGGCCTTTTGGCCCCGATGGGGCAGAGCCCCATCACGGTGCGTCAGCACCGAGGGTGCAGGGCATGCCCTGCCTAGGATTTGATCTGGGGGCGCTTGGGGTCGGGCCAGTCGATGTGGAAGAACTCGCCACGCGGCTTGTCGGTGCGCTCGTAGGTGTGCGCGCCGAAGAAGTCCCGCTGGGCCTGGAGAAGGTTCTGCGGGAGGTTGGCCGTGCGGTAGCCGTCGAAGTAGGCCAGGGCGCTGCTGAAGCAGGGGACCGAGACGCCGCAGGTGACGGCGGTCGCGACGACCTTGCGCCAGCTGGCTTCGAGCTTGCCCACGGTTTCCTTGAAATACGGGTCGAGCAGGAGGTTGGCCAGGTCGGACTGGGCCGCGAAGGCGTCGGTGATTTTTTGCAGGAAGCCGGCACGGATGATGCAACCGCCGCGCCAGATCTGGGCGATTTCGCCGTAGTTAAGCTTCCAGCCGAACTCGACGGCGGCGGAACGCATGAGCTGGAAGCCCTGCGCGTAGGAGCAGATCTTCGAGCAGTAGAGGGCGTCATGGATGGCCTGGATCAGCTCGCCCTTGTCGCCTTCGTACTTGGCGGTGGGGGCGGCAATGAGCTTGGAGGCGGCGACGCGCTCTTCCTTGATCGCGCTCAGGCAGCGGGCAAAGACGGCCTCGGCCACAGTCGGGGCGGGCACGCCCAGGTCAAGCGCGCTGATCGAGGTCCACTTGCCGGTGCCCTTCTGGCCGGCGGTGTCGAGGACGATGTCCACAAAGGCCTTGCCGGTTTCAGGGTCGTTCTGGGCGAGGACTTCGCCGGTGATTTCGATCAGGAAGGAGTCGAGGATGCCGGTGTTCCACTTCTTGAAGATGTCGGCCATCTCGGCAGCGGACAGGCCGAGGAGGTTGCGCATCAGGTCGTAGGCTTCGCAGATCATTTGCATGTCGCCGTACTCGATGCCGTTGTGGACCATCTTGACGTAGTGGCCCGCGCCGTTCTCGCCGATGTAGGCGGTGCAGGGCACGCCGCCTTCAACGGGCTTGCCGGGGGCGGCGCCTTCGAGCGGCTTGCCGGTCTTGGCGTCCACCTTGGCGGAGACGGCTTCCCAGATCGGCTTCAGGTATTCCCAGGCCTCGGGGGTGCCGCCGGGCATGAGCGACGGGCCGAAGCGCGCGCCTTCCTCACCGCCGGAGACGCCGGAGCCGATGAAGCGCAGGCCCTTCGAGGTCAGGTCCTTCTCGCGGCGGATGGTGTCGTGCCAGTAGGCGTTACCACCGTCGATGATGATGTCGCCCTCTTCCAGGAGCGGAACGAGCCCGTCGATGACGGCGTCCGTGCCGCGACCGGCCTGGACGAGGATGATGATCTTGCGCGGGCGCTTGAGGCTGGCGACGAAGTCCTTCAGCTCGGCACAGCCGACGAGGCCGCCGGGCGTGTCGGGATGGGCCGCCACAAACTCCTCCATCTTGGAGGTCGTCCGGTTATAGACGGAAATCTTATAGCCGTGGTCGGCGATGTTGAGGGCGAGGTTCTGGCCCATGACGGCGAGGCCGACGAGCCCGATATCGGAGACTGCTTCTGACATATCTTACACGTGTTGGGTTTGGGTCACGTTGAACAATGCTCGACCGCTGGTCAAGCAGCAATGGGGGCAGTTTTCCCGCTTGGCCAGATCTTGCAACGAAAAAGCGCCCAAGCCCCCGACGGACAACAGACGGGGGCCTATTTATAGACGACCACCCAGCGGTTGCCGACTTGAGCCAGGACCACGTCGATACGCTTGGAGCTGTTACTGGCCATTTGCATTGCGACATCCTTGTCGTTGATGAACGTTTGCGTGCCATCCGAAGTGGTGCGTACTTCGACTGGAGCGCGATAAACCTTGTCGAGAAACTCACGCTCTCGGCCCACGCTAACGTAGATATAATCAATAACGACTCCGCCTTCCTTAGGGATCATTTTGGAGCGGGTGCTATCGATTTTCTTTTGTGTAAAAATGAGCGCAGTATCCTCCTGCGGCCACGTTCCCCAATAAACGACAAAGCCCTCTTTACGCTCATCGGGACGGAGCTTCTCATCATCGCTTTTGCTGGCATTCCCGAAGTCGATCACGATCTTCTTGCCGACCTCCAGATGCTCGTCACGGATCCAGTTGCCGATGCCATAGGCGTGCTCTTTGGCATGGGCCAGGATGGGTAAGCAGCAGCAGATAAACAATAGAGATAAGCTTTTCATGGGCGGGGAAGGTTCTGGCATCTTAAGGATACAGCGTAAGACAACTCAAGCCCGGACCGCCGCGCTTCCGCCCCCGAACCACAAAAAAAACGCCCGGCCAGAACAGCCGGGCGTTGATAAAGAATCGGGCGTGATTTGCGCTGGCGTTACGCCATCGGGGTGATGCCGGTCTTCTCCAGGTGGCCACCGAACTGGTAGCGCATGGCGGAGCAGACCTTGTCGGCGAAGGCGTGTTCCTCGCGCGAGCGGAAACGCGAGTACAGGGCGCTGGTCAGCACGGAGGCGGGCGTGGCTGAGTCGATGGCGGCCTCGATGGTCCAGCGGCCTTCGCCAGAGTCGGAGACGCGACCAGCGAACTTTTCCAGCTTCGGGTCGCCGACAAAGGAGGCGGCGGTCAGGTCGAGCAGCCAGGAAGCGATGACAGAGCCGCGACGCCAGACTTCGGAGATTTCACCCAGGTCGAGGTCGTAGTCGAGGTCGCCATGCATGGAGGGCGCGGTTTCGGCGTCCACTTCCTGCGCACGGGTGTCGCAGTTGGCGTTTTTCAGGATGTCGAGGCCTTCGGCGTAGGCGGCCATGATGCCGTACTCGATGCCGTTGTGGACCATCTTGACGAAGTGCCCGGCCCCGGCCTTGCCGCAGTGCAGATAGCCCTTTTGCGCGGTGCCTTTGCCGTCGGGACGGCCCGGGGTCTTGTCGATGTCGCCTTCGCCGGGAGCGATGGTAGCAAAAATCGGGTCGAGGTGCTGGACGGGGCCGTCTTCGCCGCCGATCATGAGGCAGTAGCCGCGTTCCAGGCCCCAGACGCCGCCGGAAGTGCCGCAGTCGATGTAGTGGATGCCCTTCGGCTCCAGCTCTTTCGCCCGGCGGCGGTCGTCGCGGAAGTAGGAGTTACCGCCGTCGATGATGATGTCGCCCTTGTCCATGAGCTCGGCGAGCTGGCCGATTACCTTGTCGGTGATGGCGGCCGGGATCATAACCCAGGCAGCCTTGGGGGCTTCGAGTTTGGAGACAAATTCTTCGAGGGTGCTGGCACCGACGGCACCGTCGGCCACCAGTTCGGCGACGCTGTCCGGGTTCGTATCATAAACGACGCAGGTATGTCCCGCCTTCATCAGGCGACGCACCATGTTAGCACCCATACGGCCGAGGCCGACCATTCCTAATTGCATGACAGATCCTTGTGTTGGAATTAAAGTGAGATGAGGAGACGCTTATACACCTATCCGCGGACACCGGCACTGCCAACCCTTTTCCTCACCGCCCGCGTATTTAGAGTCATGATGGTTAAATGGTTGAATGGCCAATTGTTAACTGTTGGATGCGGAACGTAGCAAACAACAATTAACCATTTAATCATTTAGCCATTCGGCCTTTTTTGGGGCGGCTACGACTTTATTTGGACTGCTCTAGATCTGTTATACGATAAACCCGGCGTGGCGGGCCTGGAGTATTCCCTTGCCGCCCGTAACCGGAGGCATCATAAGGTGTTGCATGCTCCGATTCGCTGAAGAAATTGTCCTGCTGGCCCTGAACGACGAAACCGGAAAAATCAGCCGCAATGTGCCCGAGCAATCGCTCGAATGCGCCATCGCCGGTGCGCTGCTGATGGAACTGGATTTCATGAAGCGGATCGAAGCGGACCCTCAGAACATCGTGCTGGCCAAGTCCGACCCGACCGGCGACCCGCTGCTGGACGAGACCGTTTCGCTCCTGGGCAAAGTCGGCCAGGCCACCCCCATCGTCAAGGTGCTGGCACGCCTCATGGTGAAAGCGGACGAATTCGAGAGCCGCCTGCTGGCCTCGCTCATCCACAAGGGCATTCTCAAAGAACAGAACAAGTCCTTCCTGTGGATGAAGGGCGAGCGGACCTACCCGATGATCGACGGGCGCGAGGAGTCCGAGGTACGGACCCGCATCCGCATGATTATCCTGACCAACACGCTCCCGGATCCGCGCGATGTGGCCATCATCTCGCTCATGGAGGCCTGCCGGCTCTACCGCACCGTCTTTTTGAACGAGGAACTGGGCCAGTGCCGCAAGCGCATCGCCCAGATCGCGAAAATGGACTTCATCGGGCAAGGCATCGCCCGCCTGCTTCAGCTCACCGATTCCAAGTCTCTCGAAGAAATCGCAGCCAGTTGAACGATTGTCCGTTGGTTAATGCGTTATGACTGCCTGCGCGAAGGATGCGCTATTTTTGTCACTCAATGGAGACCTCAGATATGTGGTCTTCGTCTGAGTCCCTGACTGGTGATTTTTCCACCGCGGGAACAGCGACCACATCCATCTGGGAAAAATCTGGCGGCTCCAGCAGATGATCGAAGGCGTGACGATTATTTTCAAACGCCGGATAAGGATCAGCTCCTTGTACTATGGCAGCGGGCGCGGTATCTTCGGGAACGGTCCAGTCGCTCTGATCGGAACGACACCCCGCCAGCAGTAAACTGCATAATATCAGTACGGGAGGAAGTTTCAGAAGTCCTCCGGTCCGTTTTCTACTCATCGAGAAAAACGGTATCGGTGATATCCCAAGCCGGGGCGGCCACTATCAAGAATACCAAGGGTTCGTCGCCCACGGTCCAGATTTGGTGATGTTGACCGGGACGGATAAGGGCGGCATCGCCCGGCTCCAGCAGCATGACTTCCCCATCCAGTTCGATCCGCGCTCGTCCCTCCAGCAGATAGTAACTTTCTTCGGCCATCGGATGATAATGCGGACGCGAATGACTGCCGGGCTTAATCGTCACGCGCATCAGGCTGTGAAGCGTGCTACCGGAGGACTTTCGGCCAATCAGTTCGTAAATCTCCTCCCCCCTCATCCAGTGGATTGGCTCGCCTTTATCGCCTTTGTATACTCGATTCATCCCTTAATTCGTGCCCTTGAATTATATCCCGAACAGCGTTGAAAAATCAAGCCATCGTGCAGGATTAGGGATATTATCCATAAGACACGGTAATTCCCAGATAATTCAGCAGCCAGACTTCTTTCCAGAGGCGATAGCGACCTTCCTTGGTCAAGTGCCCAAACTCCTCCTGAAGGTCTGTCGGCATGAGAAAACCGAGCTGCCGGTTCAGGCGTTCCAGCGACTGTTGCTCGCGATTAAGTTCTACTACCGGCTCCTCGTCCTGATCCCAGGGCTGGACCTCCACGCCGTTCAGTCTCAGCTCGTGCAGGCGACGACGATGGAAACGAAGAAGCGGCTGGAGGCGGCGCAAAAGCGGCTTGCGACGGATCTCCCAGTCCTCGGGATAGTAGCCTCCGAAGGGGAGAAACACGTTGTCGCTGATGATGCGGCGCCCGTCCGTGGTGTTAGTCGAAAGAATGTAGGCGACATTGACCGCCCCCGCCCGCTGCGGAAAAAACAGGATCTGGCAACGGGTTTCACCATTGCCCTCCTGATAGATGGTCGAGCGGATGGAGAGTGATTGGTCAAACTCCGCCTTGACCGCCTGGAGCTTTTTAAAACCTTGTCCGCGCAGCCAGTCACGCATGGCGATGAGCTTGCGCTGGGCCGGCCACTCGTCACCATCGCGGTTGGGCCCGAATTTCGGGAAAAGGGGGATCGGACTCCGGCTGATCGCTGCGATAACGAGCCAGTTGTACATCGTCTCGATCAGGAACCAGGCGATAAACGCCACCAGCGCCAGCATCCAGAAGGGGCGGTCACTCCAGCCAAACTCGTGCGCAAACACAGCCATCCCGACCGCGAAAAGCAGCCAGCGCAGCCAACGGTTGAGAATGCCGATCACGGGCAGACGCCAATTCAGGTTCCCGAAGCTGACCAACAGGGACACCAGCAGCAATCCGATCACGATCTGAACGGCTAATGACATGCTAATATAGTCAGGGACGCACGCGGTAATGTTCCCGTATGCCCGCGACGGGGCGAATACCGGCCTAGCTCAGGCGCAGCGGCATGATCACGCACAGGAAGTCCTCCAACGTCTTGAAAACGCCGGGGCTCAGCTCGTCCTTGAACTCGAAGTAGATCTCGTCGGCATTGAGGGCCTTGAGCGGGTCGAGCAGGAAATGCGGGTTAAAGGCGACCTGGACTTCTTTGCCTTCGTAGGCGATGGCCATGCGCTCGCGCGACTCACCGACTTCGGGGGACGAACCGCTGATTTCGAGCAGATTGTTGCCCAGCTTCAGCTTGACCGAGTTGTTCTTGTCGCTGGTGACGAGGGCAGCGCGTTGCACGCACTCGGCCATCAGCTCACGCTCGATCTTGATCCGGCTTTCGGTCTCCTTCGGGATGACCTGGCGGTAGTTCGGGTAATTGCCCTCGACGATCTTGGAAACGAGGTAAATCGAATCCACCAGCCCGGACGAGTCCGCCGAATCGGCGGCCATGCGGATTTCGAAGGCAACCTGGCGGTCGGTAAAGGTGATTTTCAGCTCCTGACCCTGGCCGAGCAGGCGCTCCAGCTCAGTCACAGTCTTGGCCGGGAGGATGAAGCTGCCCGCGTTGTCCTCGGTCACTTCGAGTTCCTTGCCGGTGAGGGCCAGGCGGCGGCCATCGGTGGCCACGAGGGTCAGCTTCTGGTCACCGAAAACGAAGTACACGCCGTTGAGGATGTAGCGGTTTTCGTCGGAGCTCATGGCGTAGGAAACGCTCTTGAGCATGCCGAGGATCTCGCCCTGCTGCATGTTGTAAACGTGTTGGTCGGCGAAAGAGGGCAGAGGCGGGAACTCCTCTTGGGCGATGCCCATGATGCGGAATTCCGAACCGCCGGAGGAGCAGGTGATCTTGGCCTGATTGCCGGAGGAAGCGTCGAGCTCGACGCCGGTGTCGGGCAGGGCACGGACGATGGTGGCGAGCTTGCGCACCGGCAGAGTGATCCCACCGGGCTGCTCGATCTCGGCCTTGATCTTACAGCGGATGCCAAGGTCAAGGTTCGTCGTGGTCAGCGAGAGCGTATCGCCCTCGGCCTGGATGAGCACATTGCTCAGAATCGGCATCGTAGCACGGGTGCCAACAACGTTGAGCACCTGTTGGAGTCCGTTCACGAAGTGGTCCCGGTGAATCTTAAACTTCATGTGACAGCGAGAGTGTGGAGTTTTGGTTTTGCTGACAACCTTGTAATATTAATGTATTAGATTTTTAAAAAGGGTATTACTCTTAATAAGGGCTGTCGGCGAGTGGAATAACCGGGTAAAGCCCATGCTATCCAGTCGCTTACCGAATAATTTGGCGGTGGATAACTCCGGGCGCAAGCCTCAATAACCCGGAATAAGATGCCCCCTTTTTTTACCGACAAAGTTATTCGCAACTTACTGGGGGCCTTATCCGTGGTTTGTTCGGGGCCGGGAAGCCCGGTTTTCCGCAAGCTGGGCAGCGGGCGGTTTGGCTCGCCTTGGAACCGGGTGGGTTGCAGGCTATAGAAACGTTTTTTGCCCCAATCCGCCATGACAAAATCCTCCCCCTCCAAATGGTCGCCCTGGGTCCTGCTCGTCTCAGTCGCCGTCCTCCTGCTTATGCTCCTGAGCAGTTTCTACCTCTGGCAACTGTTTAGCTCGCCAAGACTGGTCGAGGAGGCGCGGGAACGGCTGCGGGCAGAGGGGGCGCCGATGACTTTTAGAGAATTGGCGGTTGGCCCGCCCGTCCCTGACGAGGAAAACGCCGCGCTCGTGCTGATTGCGCTGGAGTCGTATTTTACCCGTACGGCTCTGGAGGAGTTTATCGATACTTTTTCGGATTGGGATTACGAGAACGAGAACCACCCCGGTATGCTCGCTCCCTGGACGGAACTTTCTGAGGAGGAGCGACAGCAGTTGACCCAACTGCTCGACAGCAAAGATGTCCGCCACATTCTGGCCGAGGTGCATCGGGCGTTGGCGCTGCCGGGGATGGACCGTCAGGTTGACCCCGAAAACTACGAGTTGAATCTCGGACCGATGTATTTCCAACGAGTGGTTTCGCTCTATCTATTAAAAGCCAATCAATCCCTGTTTCTGGCCGGGAAAGCCGATTCTGCTGAAGCCAGGGAGGCGCTGGTCAAACAGGGATATTCGTCTTTGCTTGAAGCGCTGGAACTGACTGACCGCGTGACGGAGGATTCCAGTTTTGTGACTTTTATCGATGCGCTGTCAAAAGTTGGATTTGGCCGGATGACACTCGAAGCCGTGCAGAATGCAGACCGTGGATTTCCGCTGCCTCGTGTCCTGTTTCCAAGGTTTGTTGCTCTGTTAACCGATTCTGAGATTAATAGCCTCTGGACGAGGATCCTGGATCAAGAGAGGTTTTTTATGGAAAAGGCCATTGATATATGTTCAGTACAGGAGAGGGTGGAACTTGCGGTCTCTTACCCTTTTGATTCCGATGCTCCGTGGGCGGAGTATGTGGAAAAAGCCTATGTTTATTGGGCACTCCCAAGTTTCTATCGATACTACGCGGCTTGGTATGATAGCCTCAGAGAATTGAGAAAGGCTAATTTGATGGATCCTGCCTGGGCCGATGAAAGTCAAACCATCCTCTGTCAGTATTTCGATAAGACCGCGGAAGATTTTGGGAGTGAAGATCTTGATGGACTTTTTTCCACGTACATGAAGGTCGGTAACCATCTGCAGGCAGACTGGTCTTTGCGTCAAGTCGTGGCCTGCGGGCTGGCCATTAATGCCTATGCTGATGATCGGGGACAACTCCCGTCTTCGCTGGAGGCGCTGGTGCCGGACTACCTGCCCGAAGTGCCGGTGGATCCTTTGTCACCAAAGGGTGGCACTATCCGCTACGAACCGCTGGGTGACCATTTCCGGCTTTGGGCCGTGGGGCTCAACGGCATCGATGATAGTGGCCTGCACGCAGAGAACTGGCAGGAGGGCGACCTGGTGTTTCGTGGACGCCGGGCGGTTTTTGATGAATTGTAGAGATCCGCACATTCATAAATCCGCAGATTAAACAACGGGAAGAAACAATTAAAGCCACGGCGATTGCTTTTGCAAATATCAACCCTTGAGAAACTTACGAACCTACAAATCCACGAATTTTACGAATTCCCCCTATCCGCCGGTGGCGAGGGCCTGGAGGGCGTCTTCGACCTTGTACTTGTTGAGCTTGCGGCGCATGACATCGAGGGCGCGCATGACGGCACGGACTTTGACGGTGGAGCGTTCGCCGGGGTAAACCATCCGCACGCACCAGGTGCCGCAGGGGGCGTGGTAGCCGATGTAGATGGTGCCGACCGGGTTCTCAGCGGTGCCGCCGCTGGGTCCGGCAAAGCCGGTCACGGAGAGGGCGTAATCGGTGGAGAGGCGTTCGGCTGCGCCAGTGGCCATGGCCACGGCAGTTTCCGCGCTGACGGCTCCGTGCTGGGCAATGATGCACTCGGGCACGCCGAGCAGTTCCATTTTGGCATCATTGTTATAGCAGACAATGCCGCCGGAAAAGACCTTGGAAGCGCCGGGAATGTCGGTAAAGGCGTTCGACAGCAGGCCGCCGGTGCAGGATTCGGCCACGGCGAGGGTTTTTTCGTCCGCCCGCAGGTGGTCGAAGATGACCTTGGCGATGGAGTCGTCGCCATAGCAGACAAAGTCCGCTCCAAGCGTTTCGCGGCACTCCTTGGCGATGTGCTGGATGGCGCAGCGGGAGTAGTCGCCCTTGCCACGGCTGAGGCGCACATCGACCATGCCCTGATGGGCGCAGTAGGCGACGCCAAGCCCCTCATGTTTGTCGAAAATCGGCATCAGGAGGTTTTCCAGTGCGCTCTCGCCGATGCCCATGGTGCGAATTTGCAGGTAGGCTTCGTCCAACCGGCAGTGGCCCTCCGAGCAGAGTCGGGGGATGACCTGGTCCGAGAGCATGGGGATCATCTCGTTGGATGGGCCGGGGAGCATCGCCAGGCACTTATCGTTGATTTTCAACCAGATACCGGGGGCGGTTCCGTTCGGATTGGGAAGGATTTCGGCACCTTCGGGCAGGTAGCACTGCTTGAGATTGTTCGGGGTGACGGTGCGCCCCAGCCGCTCGAAACGTGCCCGAATGGCCTGCTCGATCTCGTCGGAGTAGATCAGCTTGCGGCCGAGAACTTCGGCCACGGCCTCGCGGGTGTTGTCGTCGCTGGTCGGGCCGAGCCCGCCGGTCGTGATGACGATGTCGGACTGCTCCCAGCTCTCCTTGAAAAAGCGTCGGATGTCCTCGGGCGCGTCGTTGAAGCAGACGTTGCGCTGGAGGTGCAGGCCGTGGCGGGCCAGCTCGCGTCCGATGTGGGCGAGGTGGGAGTTTTCGCGGATGCCGAGCAGGAGCTCGTCACCGAGATTGAGAAGTTCTACACGCGGATTTGACGGCATGGGTAAAGTCGGGTTCACTCAGGACTGAATGGTACCGTTCCGGAATAGTCCGTCCCGCCTGCCCTTCCGCTTTCTGGCCCGCAACCCATGTTCCCGCAGCCACAGTCGATCAACCGCTTAGGCTTGAAGCTTGAATTTCGGGCCCCAAACCGGTTTGCCTGCCTGAGCCGTTTCCGGACGAGGTGACCTGAGGCCTGAGTATTGATGTACTATTAACGCACGAGTGCAAAAATGCCAACCCCGCAAACAAAGAAAAAATTGAACGAGGCCGTCCGGCGGCTGCCGCACACGCCCGGCGTGTACCTGATGAAAGACCGGGTCGGCACGGTCCTATACGTGGGCAAGGCCAAGGACCTGAAAAAGCGGGTCAGCACGTACTTCCAGCCCTCGCGCAAGCGCCAGATCGCCCAGCCCAAAGTCACCGCCATGATTGATCTGGTGCACGAGGTCGAGACTATCGACGTGCGGACCGAAACGGAGGCGCTCCTGCTCGAAGGCCGTCTGATCAAGGAGTACAAGCCCAAGTACAACACCGACTTCACCGACAACAAGCAGTTCCTGCTCGTGCGGGTGGACATAGGGGCGGAGTTGCCGCGCTTCCGACTGGCCCGCAACCGCAAGGACGACGGTGCCCGCTACTTCGGGCCCTTTGTCCACGCCGCGCTTTTACGCAAGACACTGGCTCAGATGCGGATAAAGTACGGCATCCTCCTCGGGGACGCCCATCCAGTGCGCCTGCCCGATGGTCGCTGGCTGCGCTATGACGATGCCCGCTCGGAGATCTACCACGCCACCGAGCCGGTCACGCCGGAGCAGTACCGGGTCTTTGTGGACGAGGCTTGCGCCTTTTTAGAGGGCAAATCCCGCGAATGGCTGGCCCGTCTGCGCGAAAAAATGGCCGCCGCCGCCGAAGCCCGCGAATACGAAAAAGCCGCGGAACTGCGCGACCAGGTCAAGGCGATGGAGGCGACGCTGGAACCGGCCCGGCGCTTTACCCGGACGACGCTGCCACTGCCGAACGCGCCGCAGGAGGCGATGGTCTCACTGCAAAAGTCGCTCGCCCTGCCCACGCTCCCGCGCCACATGGAGTGCTTTGACATCTCGCACATTTCCGGCTCCTTCGTGGTCGCCTCGATGGCGTACTTCGCCGAAGGCCGTCCCGACCGCGCCCAGAACCGCCGTTACCAGATCAAGAGTTTCGTCGGCAACGACGATTTCCGCGCCATGGAGGAAGTCGTCGGCCGCCGCTACTTGCGCCTGAAAAACGAGGGCCGTCCGATGCCTGATCTCGTGGTGATCGACGGAGGGCAGGGGCAGGTTCATGCCGCGATGAAGGCTTTCCTCTTTCACGGGTTGGAGATGCCGCCGCTCATCGGCCTGGCGAAAAAGGAGGAGACAGTCATCTTTTCCGACGGGCGGGACCCGCTCAACCTGCCTCATCACGACACGGGCCTGCGGCTGCTCCAGCGGCTGCGTGACGAGGCCCACCGCCTGGCCAACGGCTACAACGCCCAACTGCGCTCCCGGCGCATCCGCGAGACCGTGCTGGACGAGTTCGAGGGGCTTGGCCCGGTCCGCCGCAAGGCCCTGCTGGAGCACTTCGGTTCGCTGGAGCGCCTGCGTAAGGCCGGGGTGGACGACCTGCAACAAGTCGAGGGCATCGGCCCGAAACTGGCCGTCGCACTGCACGCTTTTCTGCGCCGTGAGCCGTCCCCCGCGCCCACGCAAAAGGGGAACCTTTCGGCTCCCCTTCGTTTGCGGTAGAAACAGATGCTGGGTAAAAACTCAGGCGGCCTTGCGCTCGCTGCGCAGGCGACGCCAGGCCAGTGCGCCCATCCCGGCCACGGCCATCAGCCAGATGCCGTCGGAGGGTTCGGGGACGGCAGTCAGGCTGCCGCGGATATAGTCTGTGCCATTGCCGGCGAAGCGGATGATGAAGTGGTACGGAGTGTTGGTTGACTCATTCGGGAAGAAGCTTTCGCCCAAAACGGGAAAAGCGATATTGGCGTCCGGGTAGGTGGCATCGTTGCCGAGAACCATGTCAAAGGGGGCGACATCCTGAGTGAAGTTGAACTCGATGCTGGAAACCTCATATGCTCCGACATCCGGCGCAGTCACGGAATCTGGTGAGATACCGTGGTTAAAACTCATGGTCACCTGATCGTAGCCGGAGAAGGCGTCTGTGTTGCTATTGGTGACAACGATCTCGCCGCTGAGGTTGGTGTCGCTTTCGAACTGGGCGTCGTACCAGCCGTCAACGGTTACGGAACCGTTACTGATGGCATCGCGGTATTGACCGCCGCTTTGGTCATATTGGAGGCGGGCCGGGTTGTACACGGCTACGCTCGTATCGACATCCATGCTGATATTGAGCGAATCTCCGACAGAAAAGTAGCTTCCCAGGCTGCTGGAAACATAGTTTAGCGCGCCGGTGAAACGCCAGGTCTGGGTTTCCGCCAGGGCGGACCCGAAGCTGGCGACGAAAAACAGGACGGATGCAGTAGCTTTATTCATAGTGCCTATAAGTATGTTTGAGGCCCAGACCCTAGGAATGAAACTACTCCTGTCAACCTAGAAAGGCCCGGAATAATACTAATAATGACGGAAATCCCGAGTGTGTAAAAAATCTGTAAAGTTTTCCAGTAAAAGGCTTTAAGACCCATCGGTTTTTTGAGATTGTCGTCTGTCAGGCCGCGAAGGGGACGAGTCTTGACATCCCAGTACGACCGGGTGCGTGATGCACATGAAACTGGCTCTCCAAACCGTCTCTGGGGCGTTAAGTTGTCAGCGGCGGCCGACCGGGAGTTATCCTGACTACGGGTACAGGGTTAGGCGGAGGAAGCTACGGGATTCGGCGGCTGACGGCATAAGGATTATTTGTGTAAACTATGGATTGAGAAAAATATGCTTATGCC
The DNA here is from genome assembly GCF_014230085.1 of Ruficoccus amylovorans. NCBI lineage: Bacteria > Pseudomonadati > Verrucomicrobiota > Opitutia > Puniceicoccales > Cerasicoccaceae > Ruficoccus > Ruficoccus amylovorans. Next base: position 52,354 of record NZ_JACHVB010000043.1, read on the forward strand.
CTGATATGGGAGGATGATACGTGCCACACCCCGTCGTAAGCCCGACCTCTCCATGCTCAACAACGTGTCGTGCGAGACCCGGACCGCCATCCCGCCCCGCTCCGCCGAACCGGAGAGCGTCGGGGGCAAGGGCTTGCTGGCCGAGGCCGCACGGAGCCGCAACAGCCGGGAAGAAAACCTTTTTCGGCGACTTTTCAGGCGTTGATGTTACTGGCTAGCGTTGTCGGCCAACGGCTGCGGGCTGTTTTGCCCCGGGCCGACTCACTCCGTAATTTGAAGACATGCTCCAAAGAAAGATCGTTTGTCTTCGCGTCCGCAGAAAAGAACGTGGGAGCGCTTGCACACCGCCGGGAAGCAAATACACTACGTGAGTTATGAAAAATCCGCTTTTGATTCTGGCTGGTGTCCTTGGACTGAGCGTGGCGCAGGCCGAACCCCTCAAAGTGGGCGATCCGGCCCCGGTGGTGACGGCGGTTGACCAAAACGGTAACGAGGTCGATCTGGCCAAAATTTACGCCGACGGCACGACGCTGGTGTATTTTTACCCGAAAGCGGACACGCCCGGCTGCACTGCTCAGGCCTGTAGTCTCCGCGACGCTTACACCGAGTTGACTGATGCCGGGGTGACAGTCATCGGAGTGAGCATGGACTCGGTCGGCTCCCAGAAAGCTTTTGCCGAAAAGTACAAGCTGCCTTTTATCCTCATCGCCGACCCTGACGGTAAGCTTGCCGACGCCTTCGGCGTGCCGCACAAGCTCGGTTTTGCCTCGCGTCAGGCTTACCTGATCCGGGACGGCAAAATCGTCTGGCTGGATTACAAAGCCTCGACCAAGCAGCAGGCACAGGATGCCCTGGCAGCCCTCAAGGCGCTTGGAGAGTAAATTCGCGAAGGAGCGGAGCGGATCGCCCTCTCATTATCGGTTTACCGTCCCGACTGTCATTTTGGCAGTGTACCGGGAGACGAACGCTTGCTCCGGCCAACTCTTAAGCCGGAAACTGACACAACTTCATGCGGTGCGTCCGAAAAAATAGTAGTAGCTCAGTGCTGCCATGCAGAGGCTGAAGACCAGGGCGAATATCCCGATCAAACGGCTGTAGCGGATGATAGCCTGATGATCTCCCTCTTCCTCAGGCTGCTCCTGAGTCAGATTATAGACCAGGCGCTGGTAGCGCTCGACCAGGATGTCACCGTTGCTCAGCAGCAGGTGCGCCCCGATAATAGCTGGAATTAAAACCAAGGCAGGCAGAACCAGATAAGGTAAAAGTGTCAGAACCCGTGCGATCATGTGTGCTGAGTGTTAAGGAAAACACCCTGATTATGTAATTCCGAAGGCCTCTTGGAAGCCAATTCTGTACGGAGGTATCGCTAAATAGGGGCTTTTCCGGACCGGGGGGATTTGCAGGCCTTGCGGTCTGCCCGATTATGATGGGCACAGCGAACAAAGTGATTCAGCAGATCACGTGGTTACGTAATAAACGACGCCTGCGCTGAACACTAAAAGCAGGACGCCAACGGCTTTCAGGAGCCAGATAATGCGGGGCATGTTGCTGAAGTCTTCATCCTTCAGCGGCTGCATGGTGCGTGCTAATTGATAATTCTGGTACTTGACCGTGAGCTTATCGGAGTTGGCCAATACCAGATAGCAACCGAGCGAGGCGGGAACCCCGATCAGCACAGCAATGAAAATCCAAAACAATCCCTCAAGCATACCCTGTGAATCTATCGTTTAAAGCATACACTGAAATTCAACTCGACACTAAGTATCGGTTTAGGCAGAAATTTAAACTGTTTTTTTGAAAAATTAACCAGATTGTGTATTATTATCGCATTTTTACATTTGCTTGATACACCGAACAATTTTAAAAAAATAAAAAGAAAATATTGACTTGGCCCAAAATAATGGTTCTATTGGCAACATAAACTTTTACGACTTCTCCTACGGGAGATGGGGTAACAAGCAACGAGATAAAGTAGAAAACAAATGGCGGAGCGTTTAGGGGTAGGCGCTCCGCCTTCATTTTATCTGGATGCCTGGAGCGTCCGGAAAAACCAAACACGCTGAAACGCACCCTTTCTCGCCTGTTTAAAGCTCAAAAGCCATAGATGGCAGGCGGGTAAAGACAGCAACCGTACCGGGTAATACCGATTCTCCCCGGGCTTGAAGGTTGCCGCTGTTGCAAAGGAACGACGTTCCGTTTCAAAAGGTTTTTGCGAGAGCCCCAGCGGGTGTTTTTTGATAAAAATACCCGCTCGCATAAGGGCCCATAACCCTCAAATCTATTTGGAATCGGTATAAGCCTGGCGCAGTTGCTCCCAGCGTTCTTTCTGCGTATCGGTCTTGGCGGGCGGAACGCTGACCATGATGACGACGTAGAGGTCGCCCCGGGTGCCATCCGCTTTTTTCATCCCAAGCCCTTTCAGCCGCAGGCGACGGCCCGAAGGAGAACCAGCGGGAACGGTGACCGAGACGCGCTCCTTCAGCGTAGGGACGGTGAACTTGCGGCCAAGGGCGGCGTCCCAGGGCATGACTTCGAGTTCGTACTCCAGGTCGGCCCCCTCGACCTGGAAATCCGGGTGTCGCTCCAGCTTGACCGTGAGCAGGAGGTCGCCGGCGGGTCCGCCGTTACGGCCTGCCTGGCCTTTACCCGCGAGGCGGATCTGCTGGCCCTCGCGTACCCCGGCGGGGACACGCACGCGGAGGGTTTCCACCCGGGTGCCGCCGCTGGCCTCGGGGCGCTTGAGACTGATCTCGCGGGTCGAGCCGTTGTTGGCCTCTTCGAGGGAGACGAGCAGGTCGGCTGTGAGGTCCGCGCCCCGGCGCGCGCGCGGCACGCCCGTGCCGAAACCCTCGTAGCCGTCTCCACCGCCGAAATCCTGATACTCGAAGCCGCCTCCGCGGCCGCCCTGGGAGCCGAAAATGTGCTCGAAAAAGTCGCTGAAGCCCGTCCCGCCGAAGTGGAAATCGCGGCCGCCGCCCCCGCTGGTATTGAAGCGCACGCCGCCGGGACCGCCCCAGCTCGGAGGCGGGGTGAAGTTCGCTCCGGCCTGCCAGTTGCTACCGAGGGCGTCGTATTTCTCGCGCTTTTCCGGGTCGCTGAGAACTTCGTAGGCTTCGTTGATCTCCTTGAACTTGGCCTCGGCGCTCGCCTTGTCAGCGTCCTTGGCGTGGTCGGGGTGGTATTCCCGGGCCAGCTTGCGGAAAGCCTTCTTGATCTCATCCTGGCTGGCCTCGCGGCTCACGCCCAGTACTTCGTAGTAGTCTCGGTATCTCACTGACACTCGCCTACATTGAAACAATTTTCCTGCAGAATCAAGGGGGTAGAGAAGGCAGAAATCCGGAAAAATCAGAAATCTTCCTCCGACTTCATTTGGGACTGTCCATCAGCGTTTGATGGCGTGGCTAAGGGGGATGCTGCTCCAGCATTCCGGACACTTGAGACTCTATGCGGGGTCTGGGGCGAGTAGCCGGAGGGCAACTGACGCATCGCCTGCTTCCTGTCGGGCGGTAACCCGGAAATTGAAGTTGCGCCCGGCGGCCCGGCCTTGGCATAGTCGGACGCATGTATGGACCGGCTTTCACCTTCATTTGCGGAGACGACGATTTCCTCGTCGCCCAGGAGGGGCGGGCGCTTTTTGCCGAAAAAACCCGCGAGTTGGCCGACGATTTTTCCAAGGAAACGGTCGAGGCCGCCGCCCAGAACATGAGCGAGGTCGAGGAGGTGGTGAACCGCTTTCGCGACTCGGTGCAGACGCTCTCCATGTTCGGGGACAAGAAGGTGGTCTGGCTCAAGGACGTGAATTTCCTGGCCGATTCGGTCACGGGCCGCGCCGAGGGCACGAAAAAGCTGGTCGAAGACCTGCAAGCCGTGCTCGAAACCCTTGACCCGGCCGCGGTCGAGGTGATCGTGACCGCCTTTCCGGTGGACCGCCGCCGCAAGGAGTTCAAGTGGTTCCAGAAGGCCGCCGATTTCCGCGACCTTAAGGGGGCCAACGACGAGGATTCCCTCATCGGGCTGGCCCGCGCCGAGGCCGAGCAGCTTCAGGCGCAGATGGGCATGCGTGCCGCCGCCGCCCTCGTGGCCAAGGTCCAGGGCAACACCCGGCTGATTCTGGAGGAGACGCGCAAGCTCGCCACCTACGTCGGCTCCGGCGGCGAGATCGTGGAGGGGCTGGTGGCTGAACTGGTCCCGGCCTTCGGCGAAGGGGATTTTTTCGAGGCGGCGGAGGCGTTTTTCTCACTCAACCTGCGCTGGACCCTCGACGCGCTCCGGCGGCACTTTTTCACCAACTCCGAGGCCCGCCCGCTGATCGCCTCCATGCAGAACCGCAACCGGCTCATGATCCAACTGCGGGTGATGATGGACGGGGGCGAGCTGCGGCTGAGCCCGCGCGGCTTCGCCAAGCCCGAGTTCGACCGCGCCGCCCGCACCTATGCGAAGCACTTCGGCGGCTTCGACGACAAGTCCTCCTTCAACGTTTTTACGCAGAACCTCTGGTACCTGGGCAACAAAATCGCCCCCTCCGCCCGCGAGCTGACGCTCAAGCGCCTGATCGACTTCCAGCTTGAGTTCATGCACGCCTTCGAGGATCTCATCCGCCGTCCCACCGACCAGGAGGCCGTCATGCGCGACCTCGCCATCCGCTGCCTCTCCTAGCAAACGCGCGGCGTTTGATCCGATTGAGGGGCTGCGCCCCTACGGAGCCAGAAAGGCTCCTACCCCCGGTCGGGGAGATGTTACCAGAGGATCCAGGGGATATACTGGTTGCCGTCGAGGGTGAGCCAGTCCGAGCCTTCGGTGCCCAGCGTGCGCACAAGATCCAGGGGTACGCCCCGCCGGAGCACGGCGTTGACCACGAGGCGGCTGTCGCGGGTGCCGCCGTCGCGCAGGTCCACGAGCTGGATTTCGGCCTCCAGGCGCAGCAGGTTTCCGCCTTGGGAGGGCTGGGGAATGAGCTTGATCGCGGTCACGCTGAGCACGTAGTCCTCAAAGGTCGAAAGGCTGGTCTCGCAGCCGGGACCGATGAGGGTGGAGAGCCGGACGGGCTTGCCCGCGATGATCGCGTCGAAGCCGATGAGGATGTTCTCGGCGTTCTTGTAGCGGGAGAGCAGCGGGTCGCTCAGGATCGGGTTGGCCTGGAGGAGTTCGCGCAGCTTGGGGCGGACGTTTCTGAGGTCGAGCCGGTCAAGGTAAGGCCGGGGCGCGTTCTGGACAAGCTCCTCGATGATGGCGTCGTTCGCCGGGAATGTCTCGGGCGGCAGCGGGGTGTCGTCGGCCCGTAGCTGGCAGGCGGCGACGATAAACAAAAAGGTGGCAAGCGGGCGTAAACTCAGGCGGGGCATGGGCGGGCAGATGAAAAGTACGAAACGCCACTGTGGCCGTTCCGCCGCCGGGGGACGAACCTTTTTTGCAAGGCGGAGGGCAGTGTGAAGCCGGAGGCTTGGGGCAGCCTGTGAAGGAAAGGAACGAGAGGTTGGTCCTGCTGTATCCAAAAACGGATACGCGATGAGAAACCTTACCACAGAAACCAGAATATACGCTGGCTTTGGCTGGTGGTTTCGTTGCCGTCCTTGTCGGTGCTGGTGTGGGTGGAGGTCAGTCCACCAAAGGAGTGTGCTTGGTCGCGCTGGAGCGTGAACTCTGAACGGATCCCGCTTTGAGGCGTGACGGGCTCGCCGGTGGCCTCGATTACGAGAGGCGTGCCGTCGGGAGCTGTTGCGTGGATCGTGCGCTTGGAGCCGGGTTGGGGCGCACAAAAAAACCGGCGCGGAACGGGCCGCGCCGGTTTTGCACACAGCATAAGGGACTTGGTTAATTGGCTTGGAAACTGGGGGCGGGGATGACCACGTTTTTGACCAGAGCGCGCGGGAGCGTGCGGCGGCGCGGGCGCGGCTCGCTGACTTCGGGCGAGCAGGTCAGATCGCTCCACGGGCACGGGTCGTAGTGACCGTAGTTTTCCAGGATCTCCTCGCCTTCGAAGATATCGCGCAGGGCGACGGAGCACAGCGGGTCGCCGTCAGCTGGAGCGCCGGAGTTAGGCTCGTTGGAGTGGTTGACGTAGCGGGCGTTGTCGAGGCAGACGATGATGCTGTCCAGCCGGGCCGAGTAGTAGCCGTACACGCGGGCGGCGTTGAGGATGCCGTTGATGGTTTTGTTCGTGCGCGAGTCGGCCACCGTCTCCAGATGGGCGCGGCTGAGCAGGAGCACGTTGTCGAGGGTGGCCTTCCACCAGACGGACCCGGCGGGAATAAACGTCCGGGCGAAAAGGCCGCAACCGTGGATGGGGCTGGGCCGGACTTGCGCGTAGCGTTCGAGGACACTGGCGGCGGGTTTGAGAGAGAGTACGTTTCTAGGCATGATGGATCAGTGAGGGAATCGACTGGCCGATCACGCAATCCCGACGGAGTTGACTCCGTCCGCAGCCGATATTTTGCTCCACTGTCCCTGTCTCCACAACGGGTTTGACCACAGGAACAAAAACCGGGCGTTCAAGCCAAGAATTGAAGGTGGTTGTGTTGCGTTGAGTAAGGTTGCCGCGGGTCCGGTAACGGACCGCTCGCGACGGTTATATCGACGGAGAAAATATGTGTCCTTATTTAGACGAAATGTCGAGATTTCAATGCAGGTTTTCTGCAAATTTTCCGGCGGGGGTGCGGACCGGTTTCCGGGTCGGGGGAGGGCATTTCCCGCCGTCAGCAATACGCTCGACAGCGGGTGGGAGAGGGGGCAGGCTTTGGGGGATGAAGTCCGTCCTGCCGCCCGCTGCCGTGCGCCTGTGTGCCGCGCTCGTCCTCCTGCTCTCGCTGGCCGCTCCGGCCTGGGCGTTGCCGGACCGCGAGATCGCCGGGCGCGAGGCGGTTGACACCTGGCTGGCGCTGGTGGACGGCGGCAAGTACGCCGAGAGCTGGGAAGCGACCGCGCCGGTCTTCCGCACCGCGATCCCGAAGGAGCAGTGGGTCGAGCTGTTGGCAAAGGTGCGGACCCCGCTGGGCAAGGTCGAGAGCCGCAAGCTCAAGGCACTCTTTTACACCGACGCGCTGCCGGATGCTCCGCCGGGGGAATACGTCGTCGTGCAGTTCGAGACGAAGTTCGCCGGGCGCGAGGACACCGCGCTGGAGACCGTCACCCCGATGCTCAACGCCGAGGGGACGGCCTGGCAGGTCTGCGGTTACTATATCAAGTGACGTCTCGTTTCTTTTTAACCGGCGGGGATAATGCGTTGCGGTTCGGGGGCGGGACTGTCAGGGTCGCCCGCCATGCAATCGAAGCCTCAACTGCTGATTTTTGCCACTTGCGACGGCGTGCACGTCGAGCCGTCCACCGGCAAGCACTACCTGATGGGCATTTTCTCAAGCCTGCGGGCGCGGGACTTTCCGGTCGTGCATCCGCAGATGGTCTGGTTCATCAGCCTGACCGATGTCAGCGTGGGTGAGCATACGCTGAATCTCTCACTGGGCCTGCCCGGCATGCAGCCGCTCATGTCCGTGTCGCGACCCTTCGAATCGAAGAGCCCGCTGCACCGCATCCACATTATCAACCAGCTCCAGAATGTCCATTTCGACCAACCCGGTGACTACACGGCGGCGATTGAGGTTGACGACGAGCCCATCCTTGTGACGTCCTTTGGAGTCATTGCCCTTGGCAATCCCCCGACATTATGAGTGAAAAACAGTTTGAACTGATCGGCGTTGGCTCGCCGATTGTTGATAGTCTTGCCCAGGTCGAAGAGACCTTCGTCGCCTCCATCCCCGGAGAAAAGGGCGGTATGGAACTGGTGGACGCCACCACGATGGGCGAATTGATGGCCCAGGTCGAGTCTCCCATGACCGAAGCCCCCGGCGGCTCCGCCGGAAATACCGCCGTGGCTGTGGCCCGGCTGGGCCTGCCCACGACCTTCCTCGGCAAGATCGGCAACGACGCCGGCGGCGAGTTTTACAAGGACCGCTTCGTAGAACTCGGCGGCGATGGCTCGCGCTTCAAGGTGGGCGCGGTGCCCAATGGCCGCTGCCTGTCCCTCGTGACGCCCGACTCCGAGCGCACCATGCGCACGGACCTGGGCGCGGCCATGACCCTCTCCCCGGATGAGGTGAGCGTGGAGGACTTCCGCGGCTGTCGGCACGCCCACATCGAGGGCTACATCCTTTTTAACCGCGAACTGATGTTCAAGGTGCTCAACTCGGCCAAGGCCGCCGGGTGCACGGTCAGCATCGACCTGGCCTCCTTCGAGGTGGTCGGGGCGACCAAGGACATCCTGCCCGACATCCTGAGCGAGTACGTGGACGTGGTTTTTGCCAACGAAGGCGAGGCGGGCGCGTTGTTCGACTCGACCGACTACGAAAAGATGGTGGCCGAACTGGCCGGGATGTGCGAAGTCGCCGTGGTCAAGCTTGGCAAGGCCGGTTCGCTCATTCAGCAGGGTAAGACCCTGGAGAAAATCGCTCCGGTGCTGGTCAACCAGTCGGTCGATACGACTGGCGCGGGCGACCTGTGGGCGGCGGGCTTCCTTTACGGCTGGCTGCGCGGGCGTCCACTGGCGACCTGCGGCCACTACGGCTCGGTCATGGGCGCGGAAATCGTCCAGGTCATGGGTGCGGCTATCCCGCACGACCGCTGGCCCGGCGTTCGCAAGCTGCTCGAAGCCTGAGCCACGTGGCCTGAGCGAGCCTGGTGTACCCTTACCGAAGTTCTTGCATTAAATTTGGGGGTTCTGCGCCCCCAAACCCCGGTGCGTGACCGCACAGGACATTGAGGGGCGCTGCCCCTACGGAGCCCATAAAGGCCGCTACCCCTGATAGCTGGTCCAGCCGGACTCTGCGTCGGCGTTGACGGGGCAGGGGCGGGTATTTAGGGTATCGGCATCTCCGGCTCTATGGACAACCCGCACTCAACCACTTCCTCCCTGCTCGTGACGGGCGGGCTCGGTCTCGACACGCTTGTCATGCCCGACGGTGAGGTGCGCCACGAGATCGGCGGCTCGGCCTGGTTCGCCTCGCTGGCGGCGGCGTTTTTCCTGAAGCCGCGCCTCCTCGGCGTGGTGGGCGGTGATTTTCCGCTGGCCGAGCGCGACCGTCTGGAATCACTTGGGGTGGATACTGCCGGGATGGTCGTGCTCGCGGACGAGAAGACCTTTGCCTGGAAATGCCTTTATCACGCGGACCCGGACAAGCGCAAAACCCTGGAACTGCACCCGAACGTGGAAGAGTCCTACCGCCCGCGCCTGAGCGAAGCCGAGCGGCGCTGCCCGTTTCTGCTGCTGGCCAACATGCGGCCCGACTTCCAGCGGCGCGTGCTCGATCAGATGGCGGGCGAACCGTTTGTCGCGCTCGACACCATTGACTTCTGGATCCGCGAGCGCCGGAACGAGCTTTTGCAAATGATCCGCCGGACCCGCCTGCTCCTGCTCAACGACGAGGAAGCCACCCTCCTTACCGGCGAGCCGGACCCGCACCGTGCTGGTCGCGCCCTGCTGGCGCTCGGGCCGGAGTTTGCCGTGGTCAAGCTCGGTTCGCGCGGCTCGCTGGGCTTTGCGCAGCGGGAGGATTGGCATGTGCCCGCGCAGTTGGTGGAAAATCCGGTCGATCCCACCGGGGCCGGGGACAGCTTCGCCGGGGCGCTCATGGCGACGCTGGCCGTTGCCGAGAAACGTGACGCCGCCGCCCTCCGCGTCGCTATGGAGGCCGGGGCGCGCATTGCCGCGATCACCGTGCAGGGCTTTTCCGCACGGGCGCTGATCGCCGGGTTGGAGAGGGAACGAGCCGGAGGCTGACGTTTTCGCTTTTTTAACCACGGATTTCCCGGATGCCGCGGATTATACCATTTGAAACCTGAAATGGTAAAATCGGAAAGTATCCTGTCCTTGTTGCTATTGTTAACAGGAAGGACGGGAAGTGAGGAAGGCAACATCTCCGAATGAGCTTGTCGTTCTTTCCGGCCTTCCTGTTAAATCCCAGCCTCTGTACGCGGTAGCCATGCGATTTCCCCGAACGCTTGTCCCCAAATGCAGGATCCCGGCGCCGCTCGGGAAGGGCCATGTCCGGCTTGCGTTTTGGGGAAGTGAGCGGTAGGGTGGCGGTTTTTATCGAGGCATACCCATGAAGGAGACGGACAGCATCCACGAACTGGTTGAAGGCATCGCCCGGCAGGCCCGCGCGGCCGCCTTGCAGACGGCTGTGCTCAGCACGGAGCAGAAAAACCGCGCCCTCAACATCCTTGCCGATCTGATCGAGGAAAACGCGGCCCTGCTCCTGAACGAGAACGCCCGTGACCTTTCGACCGCGCGTTCGCTGGAGTTGGCCAAGCCGATGATCGAACGGCTGACCTTTACCCCCGAGCGCATCAAGGCGATGGCCGCCGGTGTGCGCGAGGTGGCCGCGCTGCCCGATCCGGTGGGTGAGGAGCTGGAGCGCACCGTGCGCCCGAACGGCCTCGACATCCGCAAGGTGCGTGTGCCCATCGGCGTAATCGGAATTATTTACGAGTCGCGCCCGAATGTGACGGTTGACTGCGCCGTGCTCTGCCTCAAGAGCGGCAACGCCTGCATCCTGCGCGGAGGCAAGGAGGCCATCCATTCGAACCTGGCGTTGGCCGAGCTCATCCGCCAGGCCCTGCAAAAGTCCGGGCTGCCCGAGCACGCCGTGCAGATCATCCCCACGACGGACCGCTATGCGCTCAACGAGCTGCTCAAACTCAGCCAGTACGTCCACTGCATCATCCCCCGTGGCGGCGAGGGGCTGATCCGCTTTATCACGGAGAACAGCCGCATCCCCGTCATCAAGCACTTCGATGGCATTTGCTCGGTCTATGTGGACAAGGCCGCCGATCCGGCGATGGCCGTCGCCGTCACCGTCAACGCCAAGACCCAGCGCGTGAGCGTGTGCAACGCGGCGGAAAATCTTTTCATCCATCGGGCTTGCGCGCCTGAACTGTTGCCCGCCATCGCCCGCGCCCTGAGGGAGAAGGACGTGGAACTGCGGGTGGACGACAGGGCGGCGGCGATTCTGGAGCCCGCGGGCATCCCGACCGTGCCCGCGACTGAGGACGACTACCGTACCGAATACCTGGACGCGATCATCGCGATCAAGGTGGTGGACTCGGTCGAGGAAGCTATTACGGACATCAACCAGTACGGCAGCGGGCATTCCGAGTCGATCATCACCGCCGACGCGGAGGCCGCCCGGCTGTTCCTGGCCGGGGTGGACGCCTCCACGGTTTACCACAACGCTTCGACCCGTTTCACCGACGGTAATGAGTTTGGCCTGGGCGCGGAGATCGGCATTTCCACCGACCGCCTGCACGCTCGCGGCCCGATGGGCCTGCGTGAGCTGTGCACTTACAAGTACCAGGTCCACGGTACCGGCCAGATCAAGTAAAGCCGTTTCTCACGCGTTTTGATGCTCAAAGATATCAAACAGGAAGGGCGGAAAGTAAGGAAAGGGATACCACCTGTTTTCCTTGGCGTGCGTTTCGTGCTTCCTGTTTAATCCCTTGCTTGATCAAGGCGGTTGGTCGGTAGATCCCATTTCTGTGGAGAAACTGTATAAGGGCGGGGGCATATCCTTCCTTACTTTCCGCCCTTCCTGTTAAACTCTTTTTGAATATCAAAAAACGGGCGGTGTGGCCTGAGTTGCAAGTTCTCGTGGGGTTCATTCTTTCTGCGTGTGCCAAGTGGCCGCATTTTATAATGCCAGCGAGGTCAAAGACGCTTGGCAAGGCCGGGCCGGGCGCTCACAGTGTGGGAAATGGAATGGATTCTCCTAGCCGTTGTCGGGGGCGCGTTCGTCATCGTGTGCGTGGCCGCCGTTATGACCCACCTGCGCAATTTCCGTAAAATGGAGGTGCAGATGCGCCAGCTTGGCGAGACGCTCGGGCTGGAGTTGACGGTTCCGCCCGCCTCCATGCTGGGGCTCTACCGGCGTAACCCGACGCTCTACGGCCGCTTCCGGGGGCGTGAGATCTCGATCTTTCCCAAGGGCTACGGGCTGGACAACACACGCCAGACGGATATCGCCATCCGGGTGGCGACCCGTGCTCCGTCGAAACTGCGCTTCACCGTTGCCCGGCAGAAAGCGCTGGCCAAGCTCGGTCAGGTCGGGCGGCTCAAGTACACCCCGACAGGCGATCCCGATTTTGACCGGGAGTTTTCCATCCGCTCCAACGATCCGGAGAAAGTGGCCAGCTTCTTCGGCCGCGAGCGCCAGCGGGTTTTTGAAACCGAATGGGTCGAGGGCAACGGCTTTCTCGAACTCAGCGACGGGACCCTGACCTATCTGGAGTTCGGGCTACCCTACGACGAGAGCAAGCGGCTCGTGCTCGAACACATGGCGGTGCGCTGCTGCGACCTGGCCGAGGAGCTTGACTTGCTGCGCGGTTAATGGAGGGCCCCGAATCCCTGTTGGAAACATACGGGCGCGCGGTCAACGCCCGAGATGCTGCCGCCGTAGCCGCGTGTTTCGCCGCCGGGCACAGCTACCGGGTTCACGGGCTGGGCGACGGCGCCAGCGCCTGGAATTCCAAGGCCGCCTCCACCCCCGCGGCGATTGAGGAGGAGTACCGGCGTTTCTTCGAATTGGTGGAAAGCTTCGAGGCCCGCTACACCGACCGCATTGTGGACCTGCCCGGCCGCAGTATTGCCTGTGTCGTGCGGGTAGCCGGTAAGAACCGCGACGGCTCGACCTTCGACATGGCCAACGCGCTGCACCTGGCCTTCGACCCGGATGGCAAAATCAGCGTTTTCCGCAACTGGTACGGCTGCGCCTGAGCTCAGGTCGCTGGATGCTGCGCATCCGGACGGGATGCCTTTGGAGAAATGCCCCGAGTGCCTGCTGACGCGCTCAGGCTGCGGGCGCTTCGGGTTCGTCGGCTCCTCTGTTTTTGCGGTCCCGGCGACGATGCTGCATGCTCTTGAACAGGCCCCAGAAGATGTAGAGCAGGAATACGATCGCGAAGGAAAAGCGCCAGAACTGGAACATCAGCGCGACCAGAATAATCAGACCAATAAAGTACCGGACCTGCAAGTGTGTCTGCCAGCCCACGTGCTTGAACGACGGGTAGGGGATGAGGCTGATCATGAGCCAGGCGATGAGCAACATCAGCGGCGGTAGCAGCAGGGAAAATGCCTTCAGGTCGAAGTTGAGGATAACCAGCACGAGCGAGGCCACGGTGCCAGCGGCCATCGGAGCCGGCAGCCCCAGAAAATCATCCGCCCGGGCGTGGGCCGAGCCGATGTTGCCGGGCGGGATGTAGGGGTTGGTCAGCACGTTGAAGCGCGCCAGCCGCACCCCTGCGCACAGCAGGTAAATAAACCCGATCAGCCAGCCAATCTGACGGAAAAAGGGATAGCCGTTGGTGGGGTCGAGGATGAGGAAAAACATCATCAGCGCCGGGGCCATCCCGAAGGAAACCACGTCGGCGATGGAGTCGAATTCCTTGCCGAAGAGCGACTCGCGCCCGCCCAGCCGGGCCACGCGTCCGTCCAGAGCGTCGCAAAACGCAGCCCCCAGGATGAAGAATACGGCCTCGGTGAAAAGCCGGGCGGGGTCTTTATCCTCAGGCGCGTACTTGCCCTGGATACACCAGATGATGGCCAGAAAGCCGAAGAAAAGGTTCCCGGCGGTGAAAAGATTGGGCAGGATGTAGATCCGGCCCGCCTCGGCGGTGTCTTTCCAGAGGTTATCCTGTTTTTCCGTGGGCTGTTCGGACATGGTGAGAGTTTACAGAGGGTGTCCCGGCGCGGGCATGGCGGTGTATGCGTGCGGCTTCGGTGGCGTCTTATTTATAGAGGCTTTCGATGTACTTCCAGAAGGACTGGTGCTGCTCGACGAGCGTCTCCTCCTTGTACGGGAGCTTGAAGCGGAAAATGAAGTCCGCCAGCGAGTGCTGGTGGAGGATGTAGTGGCTATAGAGCGTGTCGCCGCGCTGCTCGAAGTAGATGCGGAACTCCCCCGCCCGCAAGCGGTAATAGGTGCGCCCGTCCCGGATGAAGTGTCCGAGTTCGTCTTTGGGGTGCGCCAATTCCTCGCTGGTGAGGCTGGTGAATTTTTCGATGAGCGGCATCTGAACCTCGATACCGAGGTTGTTGAGTTCGCTCATGGCCTGTTCGCTGAAGTTGACCTGATACATGGTCGTGGATGCCGGGTATTTTCGACGCTTCCGCGTCGAGTGCAACTTTTAATGCCGCCAACGGTTTACCTGATCAACACCGGGCAACTCCCCCGCCCAACCCTCCAACCATTATGAAAATACTCAATCCTCTCGTACTGCTTGGCCTGGCGGGGAGCCTGTGCGCCCCGCTTGCCCTCCACGCCCAACCGGCCTACGGGCCACGCGGTTATGAATACGCCGGTCCCCGGGCCGGGCAAGATGACTTCTCCGGGCCGAATGCCCGGGGGAACGGTTTCTATCCCGGAGCGATGAACGCCCCGGCCCCCGGACCGCAGCAATCCTACGCCCCGGGCCCGCGTGGCCAGCAGCGCGGATACGGTCCCCGTCAGGCCTACGGGCAAGCTCAGGGTGGCCAGCCTCAGGACTTCGGTCCCCGGGCGATGGGTTTCAACAGCCCGCAGGACAGGAACTTCGCCGCCATCCCCGGCCAATGGGCCATGCGCCCGCAGTTCGACTCCCGTGGGCAGGCCCCAATGGGCAGAGCGTCGTTTGAAGCCGGCTTCCAGGGGCAGCAGGCCGGACCGCGCGGTTATATGCGCGACATGAGGTCGCCGTCTTTTGCCCGTCAGGGTGGCCGTCACGGCGAGTTTGGCCCCGAAGCGAACGCCGATGGTGCCGGTTACGGTTTCGAGTCGCAGCAACGCCCGCAGGGGCGGCAGCGGGGAGGGCACATTGCCTACCGCCAGCAAACGACTGCGTTTTACGGTACCTATGGCCCGATGCCCGACCGCCCGATGAACGTTGCACCCCAGTCGGGTCCGCAGAATGACCGCGGCCAGCGTTGGCACAAGTCCTCTGCCCGGTATGGCGATGAAGGCGGTTTTTCCGCCCGGAAACAGGCCTCGAATACCTCCGCCGCAGCTTGCCGGGAATGCGGGCAGTCCCGCGGCCAGCCGCAGGAGCGGGTCGCCCGTCAAGCGCAATCCCGTCAGGGAGAGGTCAGCGAAGTGCCTGCCCGCGAGGTTCGTCAGGGCCGTCGGAGCCAGGTGCCTCCGTGGTTCCAGGGTGAGGCGTCGAGTGAAGACGCGGGTGCCGCGCATGAAAGCGGGCCTGTTTCCCGATGATTCATTCAGTCGTCCATACCCCATCAAAAGGGCCTCCGCTTTGGCGGGGGCTTTTTTGCTTTCGGCTTCGGGAGGGCGTGCTATACCCTTCGACGTATGCACTCTCTGCGATTTTTGTGTCTGATCTCCCTGTTTCTCTCTTCGCTTACGCTGGTGGGGCAGGATGCGGTGGAAATGCCTCAGGCGCCGCAGGCCAGTGAAGCCCAGCAGGAGCAACCGGCCCAGCCCGCCTCAGAAGAGGGCGAGGGGAGCGCATCCGGCGTGGTCGGCCTGGCCGCCGCAGCGGCAACGACGTCCGAAGCCATCAAGAACGAGCAGAAACCGTCCTCGCCCGTGGGCCAGGAAGCCGAGGGGGAAACCCGCAAGCCGGGCCTCTTCCACAACCCCGAGCAAAAGCTCGAGCATATCGAGGCTCCGTTCAAGCTGGAGGGCGGTATCTGGAGCGTGACGGTCTTTGGCATTACGACTGGCGAGTTGACGGTGAGCTTCGTCGTCCTGCTCTTTGCGGTTGTTTTCCGCAATATCATCGCGGCCTTTATCTTCCGTCGCTTGCGTGTGCTTACGACCAAGACGCAGTTCGACTTCGACGACCAGGTCATTGACGCGCTGGAGAAGCCCGTCTCGTGGTTCATCCTGTTTATCGGCATCTACGTTTCGCTGGCCATTCTGCCACTGGACCCGAGCATCGGGCTTCTCATCCAGAATCTCTTCCACGGCTCGACCATGCTGCTCATCGTGTGGGGCATGCTGCGGATGACCGATGTGGTGGCGGTTGTCCTGAGCCGCCGGATCAAGGATACCCGGTCCGCGCTCTTTGGCTTCATCCCGCTGCTGAAGAAAACGATGAAGGCCTTTATCCTGTGTGTGGGCCTGCTCATGGTGATCGACAACATGGGCTACAACGTCGCGGGTATCCTGACCACGCTTGGTCTCGGTGGTGCCGCCATCGCCCTGGCCTCGAAAGACACGGTGGCGAATTTCTTCGGCTCGCTTATGATCGTGATGGACCGCCCCTTCAAGGTCGGCGACTGGATCATGGTCGGGGACAAGGTGGACGGCGATGTCGAGTCGATCGGCCTGCGCTCGACCAAGGTGCGCACCTGGCCCAAGACCGTCATGTCCATCCCCAATTCCATCCTGGCCAACGAGTACATCAATAACTGGTCGCGCATGCCCAAGCGCCGCGTGAAGCAGTATGTGGGCGTCACTTACGAAACCAGTGCCGAGGACATGGAGGGCATCGTCGAGGACATCCGCAAGCTCCTGCGTGAAGACGAGGGTGTGCAGCAGGATTTTATTCTCGTTAACTTCACTGACTTCGGGGACAGCTCGCTGGATATTCTCGTGTATTACTTTACCACTACAACTGCGTGGATCGAGCACATGGACATTCGCCAGCGCATCAATTGCAAGATCATGCGCGCCGTCAAGGACCGTGGTCTCTCCATCGCCTTCCCCACCCGCTCACTCTACCTGGAGGGCGAACTCGCCCGCCGCATGGCCGGAATGAACACCCCCTCGGAGGGGGCCTCCGAAGGTCGCCTGCCGGGCGACTTCGGTCCCAACGCGCCGATGTGAACTTTTGCCTGGGGAGTGCGGGTATGGTTAAGCCCCGGCTTCCCCGGCCAGTTCATCCACCAGGTCCGTGGCGCACTGCGCGGTGGCGATCATGCGAGCGCTCAAGCGGTTTCTCATCACGAAATAGGCCACCATGGCCGGGATGCCGATGACCAGTCCGCTTGCCGTGGTAATCAGCGCCTCGCCAATACTTCCGGCAAAGGCCTGCGGCTGGCCCATGCCGATGCGCTCCATGGTCTGAAACGCGCCGATCATTCCGCTGACTGTGCCCAACAGCCCGATCATGGGCGCGGTGGCCGCGATCACGTTCAGGTAGTTGACGGGGCGGTTGATGGTGTTTTCCTCGGCCTCCAGGCACTCGATGAGCAGGGTCTCGACCTTTTCCCGGTTCGCACCGGGCAGTTCGGGCCGGGCCTTGCTCAGTGCCTTGGCGAGCGAGCGCCCCAGCACCGTGTCGCTGGTGCTGAGCGTCTGCCGCGCGGCGTCAATATTTCGGTTGCCCAGATGGACGGAAATTTCTGGTAGCGATGCGTCGGGGATGAAGCGCTTTCGCATGGTCTCTCGCCAGGCGTAGAAGATGAAAAAAAACATCAGCAACGAGCACAGTCCAAGCGGCCACATGGCCCAGCCGCCCTCGCGGATCATGGTCCACAGGCTGCTGCCTTTTTGCGCGGGGGCGGCCTGGGCGAAGGCGGACAGCGTGCTGAATAAAAGAAAGGCGGCGGCGGTCAGGCGTTTCATGATAAGAAAAGGTCAAATGCGAATCAGCGTTTGGAATCAGTTTCGCGGTCCTTGGGGACAGCAGGTGCGGAAAGTTCGCGGTAAACGGGTTCCAGCTTGGCAAGTCCTTCGTCCTGGGGCCAGCCCAGATGACGGGCCAGCATCTCGCCCGCCAGGGCGCGGGCCTCGGCCTCTTCTCCGAGGGCCTGCGCGGAGAGTATCGCCACTGCGTAGCAGTGTGACAGGTAGGCCATCGGGTACTGGCTGGAAAAGGTGACGGGCGTGAGGGCGCGGGTTAGGGCGGATTCGTATTCGCCCGCGTCGTAGTCGAGGCGGGCGAGGATGTACCAGCCCAGCGCGGAGTCGCCGTAAAGGGGGCGGGCGGTGGTCCAGGTTTCCGCAAGCGCCCGTGTGTCGTCCTTGAGGGGAAGGTTGTAGTGGCCGAGCAATACAAGGTCGTCCAAGCGGTTCCGGACTTCGGGCGCGGAGGTATATTCAAGCAATGCCTTGGCCACGCCGACCGATAAGTACGGGTCGCCCGCCTCCCTCGCTGTTTCGACTAAAGTAATAAAATAGGCCCGATCTTTCTCTGAGAGAAAGCCCAGGTACGCCCCGCGCTGGCGGTAGAGCGCCTCCAGGATGGGCAGCGCCTCGGCCGTGCGCCCGGTGGCTAAGAGCTCCTCGGCGGCGAGCTTACTCTCGCCTCCGGGGAAGTCGATCCGCTCGACTTCGTCCGACGTAAAGGTGTACTCGGCCTGCCCACCCGCGTGGGTCCGGATAAACGTGAGCGAGCCCTCCTTTACTCCCGCAGCCCGGCCCTCGTAAACCTGCCCGGTGCGAAGGACAAGTACCTGTGTGCCGGACAGATCGCTGAGCGTTGCCATATCGTTCGTCGTTTGCGCGGGCACGAGCGAAGCGGCTGTCCAGGCAAAAAAGAGAGCAAGGAGTTTTCTCACGGCGTGGCCTCCGTTTGTGGCGAGTCATCTTCGATAGTTGTGTATCCATTATTGGATACGGACTGACGAAGTTGCTCTATCAGTTCGCGAGCTTGGGTGTATTCCGGTGCTTCGGATAGGCGAGCGTCGCTGGTCATTTCCTCCAGCGTGCGGAGGGCGGCCCCGTTGTCGCCGATGGCCTGGAAGGCCAGAGCACTCTGCCAGTAGGCGCGGGCCAGCAGGTCCGGGTAGGCGCGGTACAGGGTGTAAACTCGCTGATAGTAGGGAATGGCGTGGGTATGGTTTCCTTGTTGACGGGCGATGTCGGCCAGCGTGAGCAGGGCTTCGGCGTGGGGCCGGCCACGCCCGGCGGGAGATTGTAGTTGTTTTTCCAATACGTATTGCGCGGCGTCCGGCTTGCCCATGTCAGCCAGCACGCGAGCGTGCAGGAGGGCGGCTTGTGGAGCTTCCGGTGAGAAAGGGGTTTCGGCTTCGAAGCGGCGAAGCCATTTATCAGCGGCGCTATTGTCGCCGGAGCGGGCAGCCAAACGGGCCAGCCCGAGAAGTGCGGTGCCGTTGCGCTCGCTACGCGGATAGGCTTTCAATTGGTGGGTGAAGTAGTCCTGCGCATCCGGACTGTTGAACTCGGCCAGCAGGGCTCCGAGCGTAGAAAGGCCTTCGGCGTCGAGGTGGTCGATGGGGACTTGCTCGACAGTCTGGAAGAGCAGCGCGTCGGCCCGGTCGGCGCGGCCTTCGCGGCGACTGAGGCTCGCAAGGTAAAGCGCCAGTCGGGAAGCGCGTGTCAGTTCTTGGCTGTCAAGGGCGGCGTTGCGCTCATCCTCCAGCCATTGAGCGAAAGTGGGGCTTGCGAGCAGGGAGCGGGTTTGGGCATCCGGGGCGAGGCCAAGATCGATGTCGCCCTGCTTTGCGCTTACATACAGGCTCTCCAGCGCTTGAAGCAGCGGGGCGATTTCTCCGGCTGCCGGGTCGTCGCCGGTGCGCTCCAGCGCCGATATGAACTGCGGGAAACCCGCCGCCGGGTCGCCCTGGCGGGCCTTGGCCCAGCCGATCCAGTAGAGGGCTTCGGCCAGGCGGGGAAGTTGGGCTTGCCGGGCTTCGTTCGCGTAGTTTTTAAAATGTGAAATCAGCTTGTCATAATTTTCTGATACGCGATAGATCTTTCCGGCTTGGAAGGTGGCGTAGCTGTAGAGTGCGCCGTCTTCCGGCGTGAGGGTGGCGAACTGGGCGACCGCCGCGTCGAGGTCGCCCAAGCCCATCAGGGTGTCGCCGAGCAGGACGCGGACGGCGGCGGCGTGCGGATCGGCGGGGTGGTCTTCGAGGAAGGATTCGAGCGCTGCCTTGGCCTCCGTGTAGTTGCGCATCGAATACAGGGTGGCGGCGCGACGGTAGGCGGCCTCGCTTCGAAGAAATGGAATGGGAGATGAAGCCAGCAGATTATCAAACTCCGCCAGTGCGGCCAGGTAATTGTATTCAAAAAACCATGACATACCTGTCCATAGACGGGCGCGTTCGGAGAGCGTGCCTTCTGAATGGTCCGCGATGACGGAGGAGAAATCCTCCCGCGCTCCGGTGTAATCTTGGGCCAGTACCTTGGCGTAGCCCCGGCGGAAGCGCCAGTGCGGCTGGCGTTCGTCGTCGGGGTATTGGGAGATAAGGCGGTCGAGCGCGGTGATGGCCGCCGGGGTGTCATCGCTTTGCAGGAGGGCCTCGGCGCAGAGATAGAGCGTCGCGGGGGCGAGCGGGTCGCCGGGGTAGGCCAGGAGAAAGGCGTCTGCCCGGCGCAGTGCCAGCGGCCAGTCCTGGCGGGCCTGAGCGCAGAGAATCCAGCGGTAGTGGGCCTGGGCGCGAAGGGTGTCGGGCAGTGAAATATCGGCAGCCATTGCTCCGAAAATCAGCCCGGCTTCGCGGCTGCGATTGTCACGCAGGAAGGCTTCGCCGAGGCGCAATTGCCAGGCGGGGGTATAGTCCTGCGAGCGTTCGAGCTCGGCCAGTTCGGCGCGGACTTTTTCAATCAGCCCGCCGAAGTATTCCTCCCAAAAGGCGGCGTTCTGAATTCCCTGCGGGTTGCGGCGAGTACGCTCCTCGCGGATCTGTTCGAGTTGGACGAGGCGGGCGCGCTGGAGTTCGATCAACTGGGCGCGCGGGGGGACGTTGCGGTAGGCGAGAATGGCGTCGGTGGTGCGTCCTGTTCGGGAAAGATAGTCTCCGGCGCGCAGCCCGGCGTAGGCGAGGACGGCCAGCTCGGGCATGGTGGTGATGGCCCACGGTTCACTGAGGAGAATGTCGGCGGCGCGTTCGTCGTGGCCGTAAGCCTGAGCGGCCTGCACGGCGCGAAGCCGGGCCTGGGCGCGGAGGGTCGGCGGGACGCGGGGGCTGGCGGCAAAGGCCAGCAGGCTGTCGAGGCCGGTCTGGGTGTCCCCGGTGGCAAAGGCGAGGTCGGCCTCGCGCAGGACGCTAAGGAGGGCCTCGGGGCGGTCGGGGAAGCGCTCGCGGTAGCGGCGGTAGGCGTCAGCGGCGCGGGTGTTTTCGCCCAGTTCCTGACAGGCTTGCGCCAGCCCGAAGAGGACAAAGGAGGCCTGCGCGTCGTCGCCGGGATATGTTTCCAAAAAGGTTTCGTACAGTTCGGCGGCGCGGGCGGGGTCGCCGTTCATGCGGGCGGCGTGGGCCCAGACCGGGAGGAGCCTTTGCTCGATTTTCCGGTAGGCGGGCTCATCAGCGTAGGTTTGGGCGAGGGCGGAAAAGCCGTTGGCGGCGCGGGCGTAGTCGGCCTGCTCAAAGGCGGTGACAGCCTCCTGAAGCGTCGCTTCGAGCCCCTGCTGACGTGTGACGAGCTGGGCGCGCAGGCCGGTCCCGCCGAGCAGGGCCAGCGCGGTCAAAAGAAGGGCTGCCCGCACGCGATTCACTATCGCGCCAGCTTTACCGGGCCGGGCCGGGCGGGCAAGCGGGAAAGCAGGCTGTGTCGGCTACTGGGTGTAGGCGTAGACGAAAATGTTGACGCCGAGCTGGGTGTAAAAGCTGTGCGCGTAGTCGCTGATCTCCTGCGTGTAGTAGTAGCGGAAGACGCGCCAGTCGCCGTCGGGCTCGTGGACCCAGGCGGGCATGGCCTCCTCCTGGGTAAAGATCTGGTCCTTGCGGCCGTCTTCGCGGGTGACTTCGTAGCTGGTGCCGGTGTAGGCGGCCTCGGAGAGGCGTTCGGAGAGGCCCTCGGCCCCCTCGCGGATGCGGAAGCCGATGAAGGTCGTCCACTGGCCGAAGTCGTTTTTACCCCAGCCCATGGCAAGGATGGGCATGGCGAGGACAGCGAGCCGACCGTTGACGGTCAAGCCCATGGCGGCGTAGGTGCCCTGCGGCCACTTCTCGTTGACGACGTAGTCGCGCACCGTGTCGGGCAGGACGGAGGCGTCGGGCAGCCCCGAGTAGAAGGCCCGGAACAGGGGGTGCGAACGTGGCAGCGGCAGAAACGCCTTGTCGGGGTAGATTGAGGAAAACGCCTCCTCCAGCTCCGGGGTGACGCGCCACTCGGCGAAGCTGTGCGATTGGCCGTACTGGGCGCTGTCGCGCAGAAACGACGGGGTGATACCCGCGTCGATGTAGATGAACCCGCCCCGGTCGAGGTAGGCGCGGAGGGCTTCCTTTTCGGCCTCGGAGAGGGTCCAGTCGCTGCGGTCGGCGTAGTTGACGTAAATAAACGGGTGCTCGAAAATTCGCGGGTCGTCAAAGGTCTCGATGTAGAGCGGGTCGGGGTCGAGCGGAAGGGTGGTTTCCTTGTTCAGCTCGGCCAGCAGGGCGGTGAGGCCGTCGGGGTAGTTGCGGCGCAGGACGTTGCCCTGGACGAGCTGGATGACCTGGGTAGGCTCGGGCGCGAGGAGGTTTGCCGGGGCGGCGGCAGAAGCGGGTTGGCTGGCGGTGTTGGCGTCGGGGGCCGGAGTGGGGGCGGCGGACACGGCGGAGGCCTTGGCCTGTGCGGGGGGCGCGGGCGCGGCAGGCGCACCCTGCGCACCGGAGTGGGGGGCGGCGAGAAGGAGAGCGGCGGCTACAGCCAGCCAGGTAAAGGCGTTGTTCATGCTCAGGGGGTCTCCTTGGATTGCCCGGCGGCGGATTTATCGAGATAGATCTGAATGAGCGGCGTCAGCGGGGACTTGGGATGATGCTGGATGTACTGGCGGAGCGCGCTGGGGCCGCCGGGCATCTGCGTGCGGATGATGAGGTCGGCGGCGTTGCGCTGAATGAAGGGGTCTTCGTCCTCCAACGAAGCGGTCAGGATGTCCTCCCAGCCGTCGAGGCGGCGCTTGGCGATTTCTTGCAGGCTTTGCTGGCGGATGGCGATTTCCTCGTCCAGGAGCAGGTCGAACAGGATGGCCTCGACGGCTTCTTTGTCCTGCATGGTGCCGGTCATAAAGACCAGGGTCTGGCGCACGTCGGGGTAGGGGCTCGCGAGCATGGTGTCGAGCAGTTCGGGGGAGGCATTTGCGCCCTGGCGCTCGTAGTTGCGCAGGGCGGCGGCGCGGACCTCCGGCGAGGGGTCGGCCAGGAACTGCACCCCCTGCTCGGGATTGTCTCGGGCGTAGCCCAGGTCGAAAAACAGGTCCACGGCCTCGCGGCGCAGGATGGGGTCGTCGAGCTGGGTCAGGGTGGTGATGTGGGCGGGGGTCCGCGAGGGGTGCTGGCGCAGGAGCTGGAGGAAGCGCAGAGCCTGTTCCTGCTTGAGGCGTTTTGCCTGGAGGCGAGAGTTAAGCTCGTCAAAAACCGCGTCCGCGCCCTGCGAGCGGAAGCGCCCGAGAAGGGCCTCGGCGGCGATTTCGTCATCCTCGTCCTGGCTGAGCAGGCGCAGCAGCTCAAGCTGCGCGGCGTCGGGCTTGAGGGCCAGTTCACGGGTCAGACGCAGGCGTTCGATACGGCTGCCGTTCTCGATCCAGCGTCGGGCTTCGCGGTTAAAGGACGCTGGCTCGGCGAAGCGGGCGGCCAGGCCGACGGCTTCGAGCCGGACCTGCGCGTCCTCGTCGCTCATGAGCGCGAGGAAGGTGTCCCCGGAGACGGGCAGGTTGAGGTAATAGTAGTTGGTTAAAAGGTTACGGCGGACGATGACATCTTCGTCCAGATAGGCGTCCATCAGGGTTTGCTGGACATCTGCGGGGACGGCGAACTGCGTGCCCGGCTGCAGGACTTCGGTGGCGCGTTTGACATCCATCATGGCGGGGATGGCGGCGGAGGCGGTGCGTCGCAGTTCCACGTCCTCGTCGCCGATGGTCCGCAGCACGGGCACGACGGCTTCGGCCGGGGCCCCGCGGTTCCACTCCATAACGGAGACCAGCGCGGCGCGGCGCACGCGCACGGAGTCATCGCCGAGGGCCGCGATGACGGCCTTCTGGGCTTGGGCGACGGGGTACTTGCCCAGCAGCATGACGGCCCCGGCGCGGAACTCGCTGTTGCCCGAGTGCAGATCGGCCAGGGCGCGGTCGATGGTGGCCTGCTCCTCGGCGCTGAGCTTGGGCGGGGGCAGGAGGCTGGGCGGGAAAAGGTTGCGCGGGAGGTTATTGCGGCCCCCGCCGGTCTGGGCGCACAGCGGAAGTGCGGCGACGGCCAGCGCGGTCACGGCGAGAAGTCTTTTGATGGAGGCGCGGGTAAACATCAGGTCAGGCCGGCCCGGCGGCGCAGGATCCATTCGATCCCGGCGGCGAGCACGAGGAGGAGGGCAAAGGGCAGGTTGCGGGTCCAGTGGACGCGGGATTCGCGCATCGGCACATCGGCCCGGAGGGGGATTTGGTCGAGCTTGTCCACGTCGCGCCAGCTTACGTACTCGCCGCCGGAGACGCGGGCGAGGTCGCGCAGTTCGCGTTCGCGGAAGGCAAGATCAGCGTTTTCGCGGCCCAGATGGGCACCGGCGAACCACGCTTCCTGGCGCAGTTCCTCGCCGTCGGGGAAGCTGACCCGGTATTCGACGCGGGCTTCGCCGGGCTGCTCAAGCGCAGCCGTTCCCTGATAGCGACCGGGTCGGGCGGGGTCGGGGACGAGGTTGACGGGCGGGCCGGGCTCGCCGCCGTCAGGGGTGAGAATGGCACTCACGCGGGCGTCTTCGGCCGGGCGGAAGTCCGGCCCGCGCACGTCCACATCAAGGGCGACGGGCTCGTCCACTGCGACGATGGTTCCCTGAAGGGGCATTTCCAGCCGGGGTTTGCCGCCGCTACCGAGCCAGCCCAGCAGGTAGCGCCAGAAAAGCTCGTGCTGGCGCTGGCCGTGCTCGCTGCTCATGCGCCAGCGCCAGGTGGCGGCGGTGCCGAGGTAGGCCACGCGGCCTGCGCCATAGGCGTGGACGCTGAGCAGGGGCAGGGCGTTCTGGCGGATGGCCAGCACGGTGCGCGCCCCCCGGGAAAGCTCCGTCGCGACAAAGGCCGTGCGGCCCTCGGGCAGGAAAAGCGGCGGCGGGCGGAAGAGCGATCCTCCGGCCAGCGCGGTGAAAACCGGGTCGGGGGTTAACTCCAGCGGGGTTTGTTTCGGGCGCGCAAGCGTTTCGCTCTGGCGGACCGGGAGCAGGTAGCGCAGGTCGGCGGGGAGGTTTTCCGGCGGGCCGAAAAAGACCACACCCCCGCCGCGCAGGGTGAGGAAATCGAGGAGGGCCTGACGCTCGTCCTGGTCCATCTCGGCCACGGCGGCGGTCTCGACGATGAGCGCGCTGTGCTCTACAAGGCGCTCCCGCACGGCGGAGAAGCCCGCGTTTTCGTCCTGCGGCTTGTCCTCGAACCCGAGATAGGCGAAGCGTTCGTCGCTGATGCGGATGACGGCTCGCAGGTCCCAGTCGGGGTCTTGCCGGAGCGTCTCGCGCAGGAAGCGGTAGGTGTCGTTGAGGTGGCTGCTGAGGTAGAGCGCCTTCATCACGCGCGGTTCGGCCACGTCGGCGGCGGCAAAGGCGAGGTCGTTGCTCTGGTTGCGGTCGTCGGGGACGGGGTCGGCCAGCCGGGCGCGGTAGTTGTGGAAGCCGGAGCGCTCGGGCACGGTGGTGGCCGGGACGTGGACGGTTTCGCCGGGCTTGAGCGTGACTTCCTGCCGGATGAGCACGGTCTCACCGTCGGCGATTTCGACCGTGGCCGTGACTGTTTGGGAAAAGGTGCCGGTGACGGCGGCTTCCAACTCCAGCGGCTCGCCCACGAGGGGTTCGGCGGTGCGAACGGAAAGCTCCACCGAGGCGTCGCCGCCGCGGTTTTCATCGCCCACCCCGATCACGGTGACCGGCGCTCCGGCGTCACGCAGGGCCAGCGCGGCGTCCATCAGCGGCATGCCTTGCAGGGAAATCCCATCGCTGAGCAGGACCAGCCCACCCAGCGGCCCCTGGGCCGAATCGCGGGCCAGGACTTCCTCCAGGCTGGAGCCGATGGCGGTCTGGCCGCTTTCGAGGGTGAGCCCGGCGGGCGGCAGGGGCAGGAGCCGGTCGCTGAAGGCGTAGGCGTCGAGTTGGTGATAGCGCCGCTGGAGGCGGCTCATTAAATTATCCGGTGAATCGGTGGCCACCTGCGCGGCGGCGAAGTCGATCCGCGCCTGCCCGTCGAGATCGCGGGCGTGCATGCTGCCGGAGGCGTCCGCCAGCAGGGCGAGCCGGAAGCCGTCCGCGTCGGGAGCATGGCGGACCCAATACGGGTTGAGCGCCAGCAACGCGGCCATCACCACGGCGGCAAGCCGCAGCAGGAGGCTGGCCCACCCCAGTCCGTGCGGCAACTCGCCACGCTGCGCCCGCGCCAGCCGGATGAGGGCGGCGATCAGGAGCACGGTGGCCACGAGGACGGCCAGCGGCGGGAGGGGAGAGTCGAAATGCATCAGGGTTCTTCAGCCAGGTTTTTAAAATATTCCTCGACCAGCGAGCGGTACTTGTCCGGTGGTGGGGCCGACTGGCGCTTGTAGTTGACGCGCTCCTCGATCAACTGCTGGCGCAGGTACTGCTGGAGGATCGTCTGGGCCTGATTGAGCAGGGCGGCGGCTTCGCCGGGAGCGCCCTCGCTGGAGCCTTCGCCACCGCCGGTGGGGGCGGACATGCGCTCGCCCAGCTCGGTCAACTGGTCGTTTTTGAGAATCTTGCCCGCCTGCTGGAGGTCGGTTCCGAGCTTGCCGGCTTGCGGTTGGCCCGATTCGCTTTCACCGGACTTGCCCTCGCCGGGGCTACCGCCTTTTTGCTCACCCTGAGTCAGGCGCTGTTGCTCTTTGGCCACGCGGTCCATCAGCTTTTGGAGGCTGGCGGCGGACATGGCGGGGACCTGGTCGCGGGCGTTGCGCAGCCCCTCGGCAAAGGCTTCCAGGCCCTCGGCGGCGTCGCCTTGGAGCTCGCCCGCCTTGCCGTAGCGTCCATAGAGCAGGGCGTTGGCGGAACGCTGCATGGTGGCGTCGGTGCGGGCCTGGGTGGCCTCGCGGCTGGCGCGGGCAAGTTGCTCCCCGGCCTGGGGAAAGGCATCGCTCATCTCGACGGCCTGGCGCTGGACCTCGGCCATGAGCCGGGCGTACTCCTCGTTGAGTGCGAGTTGTTCCTCGCGCAGTGCGCCTTTGGCCTCGCCTTCGCCCCCGGCGGCCTCGGCTTCGCCGCTTGCCTGTGAAGCCCCGGCCTGGCGTCCGGCCAGACTCTCGGCTTGCGCGGCAAGCTGCCCCATCGCTCCGGCGGCGGCTTGGCGGACTTGTTCGTCGAGCATACCGGCGGCGTTGAGCAGGGACTCGCTGGCACGGGCTCCGGCTTTGGCGGCCTGGGCGGCTTCGCCGCCTTCCATCGCACCGGAAGCAGCCTGCATGGTGCGCACGGCCTCGGAAATTTCATGCCGGATCTCGGCCATGTCGGCCTCGCCGATGAGGGAATCGGCGGCTTCGCGGGCCTCCTGACCGAGCTTCTGCTGGGCCTGGCTGAGCTGGGTGCGTTCGCTTTCGCCGGGGCTGAATCGCTCGGCCCGCTCGTAACGCTGGTTCTGTGCGGACTGGTCCTCGGCCAGGCGGTTGAGCTTGTCCATCAGCTCGCGCATCTGCTGCATGCTCATGGCGTTCTCACCCTCGCCGTCCTTGGGTTCGCCCTCGGACTGGGCGTTGGGCTGCTCGGAGGGGCTGCCCTGCCCGCCGCCACCGGAGGGCGGCATGGTGGCCTTGAGAAAGCTCTCAAGCTGCACGAGGTTGCTCAGGGCCTCCTCCTGAAAGGGAATGGAGGCGGTCAGTCGGTCGGCGTTGATCTCCTCCTCGGCCTCGGCCAGGCGCTTGAGCGCATTGTTCATCATCAGGAAAAATTCGCCTCCCTCGACCTGCATGAGCAGTTGGCCGATATCGGCCAGCAGGTTGCGTGATTCGGTCTGGACCTTGTTCAGGTCGGCCCCGAGCTCCTGCCGGGCCTGCGTGCGGGCTTCGCCGTCGAGCAGGCCGGTGCGGTAGGTCTGGCGGATGACGCGCTTCAACTCCACGATGAGCGCGCGCAGGTCGATTTCTTTCTTTTTGGTCTCATCGCCGCCCTGGGCGTCGCCGGACTCGGGCTCGGGGCGGTCGAGGTCCTTGAGCACCTCGACGAAGTACAGGTCGCTCTGGGTGACGTTCGGGACCGGTTCGCGGTTATCGGTCACGGTAAAGTAGTACGAGACCACGTCCCCGTGCTCGACCCCGAACTGCGGGATATCGAGCTGGGTGAGGAAGTTTCGCTCCAGCAGCGGCTCGCCTTGTCCCCGGGCGGTGAATACCTCGCGGGGGCGGCGGGGCAGGCCCGAGACGGAAACGTGCAGCTCGACCCGGGCGATGCCGAAATCGTCCGCCGCGTACAGTTCCAGCGGGAGGATGTTGTCGGGCTGGGCGGTGGTGTCCTGTGCCGGGTCCACCACGTCGGCCACGGGCGGCTCGTCCGGGGTCACGTCGATCTGATAAGTCTCGGTGACGGCCTTGCGGTCCTCGACGTTGACCAGGGTGAGCTGGTAGTCGGTGTCTTTGGTCGCGGTAAAGCTGATGCTGCCCTCGAAGGGGAGGGTTTCCTCGCCCAGGCGCAAGGAGGTGCGGGTGCGTGGAGTGGTCTCGACGGTGAGTGTGACGGCGGTTCCCTCGACCGGGAACAGGTCCAGCAGCTTCGAGAACTCCAGCGTCTCGCGCCGGGTGTAGGCGGGCGGTTCGAGGTGGATTTTGACCGCTTCGAGCCGGGGCGGGTCGTAAACCGTCACCGTGTAGGCGGGCGAGCGCAGCGAGGAGGTCTCGACCCGGTAGGCCGTGTCTTCCTGCAAGTCAAAGAGCGTGAACTGCCCGTTGCCCTGCTCGTCGAGCATCATCGGGTAGCGTACGTCGCGGCCGTTTTCGCGTAAAACAATGTGCGGATCGCGCTCCCAGCGGTTGATTTTCGCGGTGATGGTGAGATCCGAGCCGCGCGGGGCTTCGGCGTCGCCGGGCTCGACGAGGAGACCGGTGGGCTGGCCGCTGAGCCGGTCGCGCTGGTGGTAGCTGGCTTTGCTGTAGAGGCTGCTCTGCTGGCTGGCCTGAAACAGCATAAAAGCCGCGATCACGATAAAGACCGCCGCCAGCGGGTGCAGCCGCCGGGGCAGGGTGGCGGTCCGGAAAACAATGGCCTCCGTATCGCGCTCGACCTGACGGATAAGGGCCTCCTCCAGCGGGTTAAAGGGCGCACCCCGTTCCAGGATTTCGACGGCGGTGGTGAGGTTTTCCCGCAACTCGGGGTGACGGCGCTCGACCAGCCGGGCCAGCATGGCAACCGTCGGTCGGCGGCGCAGGATGACAAGGATGCCCCCCACGAATGTCACGCCTGCCACCAGCGTGAGCACGTTGAAAAAGAGCCACGCGGTACGCTCCTGCCAGGGGGCGGCGTACACATCCAGCCCCGACCCGGCGAGCACGGCCAGGCTGAAAGCGCCCAGCAGGCTGAACACGAACAGCACCAGCATGAGCACCAGCAGCATTTTGCGCTGGAATTGTAGCTTGTGGTAAAACTCAGGCATGGGCGGCCTTTCCCTGGGGGCGTCGTCGGCGCGGCGCGGCCAGCAGTAGCTCTGCCAACAGGCACAGGAGCGCCCCGGCAGCCAGCCACGGCCAGAGAGAAATCCGCCCGGCTACGCCCTCACCTGCGGGTGCGGCGGCGGAAGGACTGGCGTTGGCGGCGGGACTGCTCATGAGGGCGCGGACATCGCTGAGCATGGTGGACTGGTTGATCGACTCGCTGCGGGCGACGTTGACCTGGATCATGTGCGGCCCGAGTGCGGTCACGCCCGGCTCGGCGCTGACGACGGGGGCGACGGCTCCGGGCGGGAGCGGGAAATCGGCGGGCAGCGGCTCGTCCACGGTGAGGCGGATCACGGTGTCGTCGGCCTTGACGGCCTGGGCCAGCGTCTCCCGCAGCACGGGCAGGAAGGCGTTGCGCAGGGGCAGGTCGCTCCAGCGGGCGTCCAGGCTCAGGGCGCTGATCAGCAGCTCACCCTTGCCGTAGGTCTCGCGCAGCAGCAGCGGGTCGCCGCCTTCGGTGGCCAGCAGGACGGTGGCGTTGGCGTCGGGCTGGAGTTTCACGTACTGGTAAATCTCGGCCAGATAAAGGTCGCGGGCGGAGTCGCCGGTAAAAACCTCCGCCAGCGGGCTGCCGGGCTCAAGCGTGGCGATGCGGAAGGGGTCGCGCTGGTCGCGATTACGGCCCGGTACGCCGAGAAAAGCCGTCTTCGTCAGCCCGGACTCGCGCAGGAGCCGGAACTGCCGGGAAGCAGCTTGCCCCGGCGTGATGAGCGCCACGCCGCCCCCGGCCACGTAGTCACGGAGCAGTTCGAGCTGCACCTCGTCGAGGTAAGCGGTGGTGGCGGGCAGGTAGAGCACGTCGATCAGGTCGGCCACGGCCGAGAAATTAAAGTCCGGGGCCGCGCCGTTGACGGTGAAGGCAGGGGGCATGTTCTCGCCGCTGGCGCTGAGCGCCTTCTGGACAAAGGCCACCTCCTCCAGTTTCTCCTGCTCCTGGGGGCCGGGCAACAGGGCTACGACCTGTGCGGGGGCGGGCGCGCCGAGCCAGACGGCGAAGCGGTTGTCCCCGGCGTAGGCGTCGTCGGGCAGGGTGATTTCGCCCGACTGGTCCTCGGGCTGATCGATTAAAAAGGCCACGGTCTGCGTCTGGCCGGGGGCAAAGGAAAGGGCTTGCGAATCCGTCTTACCGTCGTGGAGTAACCCAATAGTGACATTCTGTCCGGTTTCGGCGTCATTGCGGACGCGGGCCATCACACGCAGGCGTCCGCCGGGGGCGGGGTAAGCGCGGGCGTCGAGAATGGCGAGGTTGGGCCGGTTGAAGTCGCCCACCTGGATGGCTTCGACTTCGACCCCCTCGTCGAGCCGGGGCCAGGCCGGGCTCTGCCAGGTGCTTTGCTGGAAGTCGCTGATCAGGATAAGCTTGCGGGGGCCGTCGGGGCCGAGTTCGCGCAGGGCGGCCTCAATGGCCGGGGCCGGGTTGCCGGTTCGCTCGCCCGGCGGGAGGTCGGCCACGATCTGCTCCAGTGTCCGGGCGGGGGAGCCGACGGGGACGGTGGCGAGCACCTCGTCGTCAAAGATGACCAGTCCGGTCGGGTTGCCGGTGTCGGCGAGGGATTTGACGGCCTTTTGGGCTTCTTCCCAGCTCCCCCAGCCGTGCATGCTGGCCGAGGCATCGAGCACGATGACGGTGCGCTCCTCCCCGGTCGCGGCCAGCGGGGAATCCGCCGGGGGCGTCCAGACTGGTTGGGCCAGCGCCAGCACCGCAAGCGCTATGAAAAACAGCCGCAACAGGAGCAGGAGCAGGTCACGCAGGCTGCGACGCTTGTCGCGCGGAAGCTGTGAGGGGCCGATGAAGCGGACCGAGGGGAAGCGCAGGGGCCGGGCGCGGGCGCGATTGACCAGATGGGCCAGCAACGGCAGGGCGAGGCCGGCCAGCGCGACGAGCAACAGCGATTGTCCGAAGCCGAGCATGCCTTAGCGCAGAGCCTCCCGGTGATGCAGGTAGCGGGCGAGCGCGTACCCGAGGGATTCGTCCGTGGTCAGGCGCAGCAGGTCCACCTGCGAGCGCGTGAAGCCGTCCCGAAGTTTGTTCATGAAGTCACTCATTTGTGACTTGTAGCCGTCGCGGGTGGTTTCCGCCCAGGAAATGATTTCGCGCCCGGACTCGATGTCGTGGAAACGGGCCACGCCCTCGATGGGCAGGTCGAGTTCGTCGGAGTCGAGCACCTGGACGGCGAGTGTGTCGCAGTGTCGCAGGCGGAACCGTTTGAGGTGTTCGGGCAAGAGGTTTTCGGCCTCCAGCATGTCGGAAATGTAAATGACGATACTACGCTGGCGCAGTTGATTACCAAAAGTTTGCAGCATAGCGTCGTGGTCGGCGGGGCCAGCCGGTCGCAGGCGGGTGAGGGCCTGGAGGACGCGGTCGAGCTGGCCGGTGCGGTGGCCCGGCGGGACGACTTCCTGCAAGGTGTCTCCGTAAGCGAACAGGCCGACGTTGTCGCCCTGGCGGACGGCCATGTAGGCGAGGCAGGCGGCGGTCATGCAGGCGTAGTGAAGCTTCGTGCAGGCGGCGCGTTCCCCCCGGTAGTCCATCGAGGCCGAGGTGTCGAGGACGAGCTGGAGGTTCATGTTTGTCTCCTCCTGGTAAACCTTGGTGTAGAGCCGGTCGGTGCGGGCGAGCAGCTTCCAGTCGAGGTACTTCAAATCCGCACCGGGGGTGTAGTCGCGGTACTGGAGGAACTCCGTCCCGAAGCCGTGGAAAAGGCTGCGGTGCATGCCGGAGAGAAAGCCCTCGACCGCCGTACGCGAGAGCAGGGCGTAGTTGCCCAACTGTGCCAGGTGGGCGGGATCGAGCAGGTCGTGAACGCTGGGCGGCATGAAGCGGGCCGAAGGGCTTAGGGCCGGTGGGAGAAAGGACGCATCCGGGTTCGTTTTTGGTAAGGGCGGCAGCCGCGCGGTGCTAGCTCTTGAGGGTGGCGAGGATGTCCTCGATCAAACGGTCGGAGGTGACGCCCTCGGCCTCGGCGTGGAAATTCGGGATGAGACGGTGGCGCAGAACAGGCGAGGCCAGGGCGCGAATGTCGTCGATGGAAACCGCGTAGCGACCATCGAGCAGCGCGCGGGCCTTGCCAGCGAGCACGAGCGCCTGCGAGGCGCGGGAACCGGCCCCCCACTTGATTTTCTCGCGGGCGATGGGCAGGCAGTCCGGATGGCTCGGGCGGGTGGCGGCGGTCACGCGCACGGCGTAGCGGACGACTTCCTCGGCCACGGGCACGGAGCGGACAAGCTTTTGCAGCTCAAGGATTTCCTCCGCCGTGAAGACTGCCGCCGGGCCTTTGCCGCGCGGGGCGGTGGTGGCGGCGACCATAGCGACTTCCTTTTCCAGTGGCAGGTAGTCGATGCGGATGTTTAGAAGAAAACGGTCAAGCTGCGCCTCGGGGAGCGGATAGGTACCCTCCAGTTCGATTGGGTTCTGAGTGGCGAGGACGAAAAACGGGGGCTGAAGCTTGTGAGTTTGTCCCGCAGCGGTGACTTGGCGCTCCTCCATCGCTTCGAGCAGGGCGGCTTGAGTCTTTGGCGGGGTGCGGTTGATTTCGTCGGCCAGCAGGATGTTGGCGAAGACCGGGCCGGGGACGAAGCGGAAGTTGCGCTTGCCGGTGGCGGGGTCTTCTTCGACCACCTCGGTGCCGAAGATGTCGGCGGGCATGAGGTCGGGGGTGAACTGGATGCGCTTGAAGCTGAGCGAAAAGGTCTCGGCGATGCTGCGCACGAGCAGGGTCTTACCCAGGCCCGGGACGCCGGTGAGCAGAACGTGCCCGGCGGAGAGCAGGCTGATCACGATTTGCTCGATGGCGTCCTCCTGCCCGATGACGGTACGGTTGAGTTCTTCGAAAAGGCGTTGGCGGGCATCTTTGACGCGGGCGACGATCTCCTCGCCGCTGACGGGCTGGCTGGTCTCAGGCATAATGGGTGGTAAAATGTGCGGGAAAGCGGCGTGCTTTTCCTGTCGGGACAAACTTGTGAGAGGGAAATGTTCACAATTGTTCCCTTTCGGTCAAAAGGCAAGGCCGTTACAGGGATCAGCCGGTGGATAACTCTGTGAATATCTGAATTGTACGCCGCAAGGAATGACCGGGGATCCGCGGCGAATTAATAATTCGTCCCCTCGGAACACAAAACAGCCGCCCGGTAACCCGGACGGCTGCATATGCATACCTGAATAGGTTTCTATTCGCTACCGGAAATCATGCCTGTAACTCCATGATTTCCGAAAATATTGTCATCGTCAGCATCTCCTCGGCATACTCCTGAAAATCCTCGTCGGCCACGTGCTCGGAAGTGGAGAGGAGTGCGAGGACCATGGCGGCCCGGCGCTTGAGGCGGTCTTCCACGTAAGACTCCGGGTAATTGGGCAGGTGGATGAGGCTGAGCGCGTCCTTGATCACATCGCCCGCCAGTCGGGAAAACTCCTTGTGCCGATCCGGATTGGATTCGCCGAGCGGCAAGGCGGCATCATTGGTGAGAGTTGCGGTTTTCATGACAGGGGCGGGTGAAGTATGTGCTTATCATCGCATAAAGCGTGGCTTTTACCCATCGGGTGAATCCTGTATTTTTCCAAAAACGTGAAAAAGATCCGGAAACAAAAAAACGGGTTCCGGCTGAAGGGGAGGCAGTGGCAGGAAGAATGGTTTTAGACTGGAACCGACTATTCTTTTGCTATAGCTGAATTTATTAACTCATGGGAACGTTACCCAAACAACCGAACAAGAGCTTAATCGACGGCATCCGCTGCCTGCAGGAAGTCCTGAGCCGGTCAACCCCGGTGGGCGTGGCCCAGGTGGCCTCGGAACTCGGCATGGAAGCCACCCGTGTGCACCGCATCCTGCGCACGCTGTCGGCCTCCGGCATGCTGCGCTGGACGGAGAAGCGCAAGTACGCGCCCGGCCCTGCCGTTCCTGTGCTGGCGACGCAGACTATGCACGCCTCAGGCTTTTACAAGGCCATCGGCCCGATGGCCAAGCTGCACAAGGATTTGAACATGATTACCGCGATGGGCCTGCTGTGGAATCGCTCGGTCTCGTACCTCTACCACGCCGAGCCCGACCAGCCATTGATCAGCGCCATCAGCAGCTTCGATGTCTGGCCCGCGACGACCTCCGGACTGGGAGTGGCGCTCCTGGCCTTGCAATCGGACGAGGAGGTGAGCGAACTCTACGAGGGCCGTGAAATCCCCTTTTACGATTCGCTTCCGCATCTGCTGGAGACGCTCGCCCGCGTGCGCGAGTGCGGCTACGCCGTCCACGACAACACGCTCGCCATCAGCATCGACGATGTGTTTCAGGCTGCCATTGGTTTCAGTTCGCCCAAGGTTTCGCCCAGCTCGGCCAGCAAGTACGTTCCCCGGCTCATCCAGTGCAAGGAGGAGATCCTCAAGGAGCTGCATGGCTGAGTAAGAGGATTGGCCGTAGAGGGGACAATACAACGGACGCGGAGAGTGCATATCTTCGCGTTTTTGTTGTAAGCCGTTATTATACAACGATGCTTCCTTTAGGGACAGGTGGCGCTGCTGCTTGGTCCGAGACATGTTTTGCTTATTTCTGGGGGGTTTTTGGCGCGGAGAAAAACTCATTAAATTTCAATAATAGCAAAAAGTGTTGCAATGTTGGCGCAGCCCGGTAGGGTACGTTCTATCCTTTAACTCCCGTCCATGGAAATGGGATGGGGGTGTTTGAAACCGCTTGTTATTAACCCTACCGTTGTTGACCCGATGCCGAAAAAATCATCCGTACGTTTTCTGAAGTTTCCGTTGAGCCTGAGCGTGCTGCTGGCCGCTGCCGCTTTTGGGATCGGGTGCGCCGGGCAGGCGCAACCGGCTTCGGTCACGGTTTTGAGTGTCGATGACTACGGGGCCGTTCCGAACGATGGGGCGGACGACAGCGCCGCCATCGCCGCCGCACTCAAGGCCTCCTCCGAGGTGGCGGGGCCGGTGCGGCTCGTCTTTTCCGAAGGGACTTATAATTTCCGACCCGCATCGACCCCGGCTGAGATGGTCCGCATCGAGGATAGGCGCGACCTGATCGTGAGCGGGCAGGTCGCGGAGGATGGTGCTCCGGCCACCCGGCTGGAGATCAACCTCGAACTGGTCAATGACACGCTCGGTGCCGGGCATTTCGTGATCGAAAACAGCGAAAACATCATGGTCGAAAATCTGGTCCTCGACTACAACCCGCGCTTTGCCAGCGCGGGTAAGGTGGTGGCCGTGGACCGGGAGCAGGACACCGTCGAGGTGGATATTTTTCCCGGTATGCCCCACTTCGACGGCATGCGCTGCTACTCGGCCAACAGCTGGGATCTGGAGACGGGCGACCTGCTTCAGGTCGAGGCCCTGACGATCGGGCTGGACCGCAAGCGCATGGCCAACACCTGGCATCCCGTCGAGGGGGCCGGAGGCGTGCGCTACCGGATCGAGGGGATTGGATTTTCGGACCGCGTGGCGGTGGGCGACGGGATTTCGTGGCACTTCACCGTCAATGGCAGCGAGCGTAATTTCCTCATCCTGTATTCCGAGAACATCACGTTGCGTAACATCGACATCTTTAACACGCTCGGAGCGGCCATGCTCGCGGGCTACAACAAGGATATCGTCATGGAGGATGTGCGAGTGATTCCCGAGGGGAACTCGCTCGCCGTCGGCCCGCGCGACGCCTTTCACCTGTCGAACAACCGGGGTCGTCTGCTGATGGACGGGGTGCAGGTCAAGGGCGTGCGCTGGGACCCGATTGTCAGCCGGGGAACATTTAACGAGATCGTGGAGATCGAAGACGATGGCGCGATTATCGTCGAAGTACCCTGGCCGCGAATGACTTTCGAGTCCGGCAATACTCTGCTATTCCAGGTGGGCGAGGTTCCTTACGAGCGTGTGGTCGCGTCGGCGGAGTCGCTGGGCGACAAGCGCTACCGTATCCGCTTGAGCGATCCGGCGCTGCCGGAGGTATCGGTCGGGGACTTCGTGGCCAACACCTCGTACGAGTTCGACGATGTTGTCATCCGCAACTGCACGGTGGAGGGCAACTACGGGACGGGTATCGTCTTTATGACGCAGAACGCGCTGATCGAGAACAACCTCTTTCGCAACAATGCCTACAGCGACATCGGACTGGGGCCGACCAGCCAGGATGCTGGTCCGTTCGCCCGGCACGTCATCATTCGCGGCAACACTTTCGACGGCTCAAACTGGGTGCGCAAGCACTCGGGTGCCTCTGGGCACGACGGCAGCATCACGGTCTTTTCCAATCAGAAAAAACTGATGGATGTGCCCTACAATCAGGACATCCTGATCGAAGACAATGTCTTTAAAAACCTCGATCACCGCGAAGGGCTGGCTGCGGTCAACGTGAAAAATGCCAGCGATGTCGTGCTGCGCGGCAACAGCTATGAAAACGTCAGCCAGCATCTCAAGGTCGGCGAGCACACGGTGGACGTGACGGACGAGGACTGAGCCGAGGCGTTTTGCCGGTTGTTCGTGTAGTTGAAATCAACTACGCGGTTGAAGATATACGTCGTCAGGCGGTGGAGGGCGCTTACGACTGCGCGCATCCCTCGAAGATGACCGCATGGGGCAGGTCAAAACTGTTGTTGCAGATCTGAATGCCGGATGAACGTCCAAGGCTCAGGCTGGGGCAGTCGGGCTCGGTGCTGTAGCCGGGGAGCGCTGTGACGGTGTTGTTTTCGAAGACGAGTCCCTCAATCCGGTTGCCGCGCAGGACTCGTGGGCCCGGCATCCGAAATCGGTTGCCGGTGATGCGGATATTGCAGTGGTAGGGAGTTTCGCTAAGCATCGGAAGGCCGCGCTCGTTGGGCGAGATGGTGATGGCTGGGGCCTCCGGACTGAGCATGACGAAATCATTGTTGCGGATGAGTACATCCCGCACCGGACCGCACTCGAACCACGAGTTGGCGTCGCCTTCGATGAGAATGGCCGTCATGGTGCAGTTCTCGAAGCGGTTGTTTTCTATGCGTACGCGACCCTCGGTGGTGAAGATAATGCTGCGAGCGCGGTTGTTGCGCACGGTGTTGCCCGTGAAGATGACGTCCGGGGCGCAGGACGTGTTTTCCATAAACGAGTTTGGCCGCAGCAGGTCCGCGACGGACTCGGTCAGCTCCAGTTCGAAGACCCGGCTGTTGAGGGCGCGGAAGGATTTGACGGTGCGCTCGCCATAGGCGACGAGATCGTCGCGGGTGGAGAAGCGGATGGTTTCTCCGGGCCGGGCGAACTCCAGGCCAAGTTGCTGGAAGTGCATCAGTTCCCCACGCAGCGTATGCGAAGCAGTGGCTTCCCGTACGGTTGCGGAGATGCCGTGGACGTTCAGCGCGTCGTCGAGCATGTGCTCGAAATGCGAGTCGGTGACTTCGATCAGCCCTTTGCACAGCACGAAGTGAGTGGCGTCGGCCGTGGTAGATATTAACCGGCCGCTGCACTCCGGGCGGGCGACACGCATGCGCTTGATGCGGACGTTTTCACAGCGCTGAGCGATCAGCCCCATTCCTCCGGCGTGGTGGATGGTGACATCGTGGAATCGGATGTCGCAGCAGTTGTCCATGAAAATGGCCGGGCTCATGCGATTGGGCATGTATTTGCCTTTGGATACAAAGGCGTCGCCGACCTGCTGTGGACGGTCTGTCAGGTGTGTGATCCGGTAGGTGTCTGAAGCGAGTTTTTCAAAGCGCGGGGCTTGCTGGTGCTGCGGGTTCCATGTGAGGAAGTTGCCTTGCCGACTCAAGGGAAGCGGGGTGGCGCTCGCGGCGTCGAGCCAGTGGGTCCAGTGGATGTCCTGCCACCACTCCTTGCCTGGAGTAACAGAGTACGGGGTGAGGTTGCCCGGTGGCGGTCCGCCTTCGCCGTGAAGGAGGCAGCCTTGGTGGAGATAGAGGTTTTCCGGATCCGAAAATTTTACCGTGATCGTGTCCGCAGCTTCATCGACTGCGATAATGGTCCCCTGCATGTGCAGGGGGACATCCCAGTCGATGGAGATGCCCTCGAAGATAATGTTTTCGCAATGGTGCAGGCTGAGCGGAATAACGGGCTGGCCGTGAGCGATGAGTCGGGCACCCGGTCCGGAGATGGTGAGGTCTTTAATCCCTTCGAGCGGGATCGGCAGGATGCGCAGGCCGTCGTCGTGGTTGGTCACGTGCAGGTAGCGCTCGGGCCGTTCGGTCGGGTAAAGATGGTAATTGCCGGGCGTGAGGTGGAGCGAGGTGCCGGTGTGCGCGCACTGATGGATGGCGTCGGCGATGAGGGCGGAGGCGTCTGTGCCGACGGGCGGCGGAGTCAGGTGGATGGCTTTGTCTGGCCGGGGCATGTGTGCGGGACGGATGGGGAATATAATTATCCTGTCGATTCTCTTCAATCACCAGCGCGAGAGCGTTCGTATGAGACTTAGTAGAGAAGAATTTTATATTTGACGCAACGCGAAATTGCTATAATTAAAGTTTTATAGCCTAGGTTATGTGCAGTGAAGTCGAATTCTCCGATTCACTCGCCGACCAGCAAATCCCGTCAAGTACACCCCCAACTACAGGACCCATCATGTCGCTTAAAACAGCAATAAATCCCCTCACGAATGTTTCGCGCCGCTGTGTCGCTGGCGCCTTCACCCTGCTCTTGTGTGCATCCGCCGCCCCGGCCGCGACGCTGGCGCAGTGGACCCTGCAAAACGAAGAGCTGGGTACGAACTTTAGTGATTTCCCGCTGATTTCAGATCAACAGCAGGCGAACACGACCACCAGTGGCCTCACGCAATACTTCCCGACGTCGAATTTAAGCACTGGTTATGGTGTTGTTGAATCGACCACGACTGGAGCGCAGCCAGGCGGGCGTTTCTTTGAAATCAATTCGCGTCAGATTACGAACAGGAATAATCCGAGTACACCTGTTTCAAGTAGCGATTATTTGGAGTTCTCGGTGACGGCAGCAGCTGGCTACCAAATCAGTTTTGACTCGATTTCGATGGATATTACCGGAGCAAGCAATCTGAACTCCACCTTGCATTACGAAATGCTTTTCTTCTATTCGACGGATGGGGGAGAGACATTCACGGCCCTTGGTACAGCTTTTGCCGCCAATACAGTTGCATTCACGACCGATCCGTTTACGAACGTGTCCCAGTCCCTTTCCTCACTGGGGGCGTTGACAGGCGAAACGATCTTCCGTGTTGCTTTGGCAGATAATTCCAGCACCGCCGAAAAGTCCGTCTACTGGCGTAATCTCCAGGTGACGGGCGATGTCAGCCAGATCCCTGAAGCGGGTAGTAGCGCGATCCTGCTGGGCGCCGGCGTGCTGGCGTTTCTTGGACTTCGCCGGAAGTTCCGGAAGTAGTGTAGCTGGTTTTACCGAGATTTAGGACGGATGATGCCCTCTGTCTTGTCGGCTGGCGATCGCCAGTCGGCAAGCGGGGGGCTATCTGGCCTCATAAAGGTCTGTGAGTGGTCGGTTTTTGGTTGGCCGCGTTCATGGCCGGTTCAAATTGGTGCAGCGCCTCCATTACGGGAGGCGTTTTTTTATGTGTGAGTATCCCCAGCGGACAGCCTGATGAGTGGCAGATGGAGTGGGATTTTTGTGGGCATTAATTTGCTATATAAGCAAAATAAAATTGACTTGTCGGCATTGTTGGAAGACCTTCACAAAAGTTAAAGCCCCCCCGGTACATCTTCACTTGTTGCCTGTTTATGAGTACACTTTTCTCGATGCCACTTTCTGTGTTCGCCCTGACGGCGGTCGCTGTTTCCATGTATGCGCAGGTCGATCCCGGAATTCCGGTCCCGACACTGCCCGCTGATGGCGAGGTCAGCTACATGCCGACGCCGGATTTTTTCTGGAGTGAGGTGGAAGGGGCCGAGGAGTACGAGATCCAGATCGCTGGTGATCCATCTTTTGAATCCATCATTGATAGAGACCATATCGTGATCCCGCGCTATGTGGCGGATAAGCCTCTGCCGTGGGGAGGGCATTACTGGAGGGTGCGCAGCTACACGGCTGATGGCGAAGCTAGCGCCTTTTCGGAACCGGTGCGCTTCGAACTGAAGCGGCCCGAAAATATATATGAGATTCCGGATGGCGCCGATGCGCAGACGATACAGAGCATCATCGCGGAGGCGGTAAAAAATACGCCGGCACTCGTTCAGTTCGCGGTTAACGGCCACTACCGGCTGACCCCGGTGGGACAGCGCGAATTGATAAAGATGAAGGGCGTGGAGAACCTCATCGTTGATGGCCGTGGATCGACGGTTGTCCTGACCAGCGCTTTGGCGGGATTGGCGGAGTTCATTAATTGCAAAAGTATTCTGGTGCGGGACATTACCGTGGAGTTCGATCCGATGCCGTTCACGGTTGGTGTGATCGAGGCCGTGGACGAAGATACGAGGACCATTACGATGCGGATGGATAACCCCGGCATGATTCCCTTTGACCAGCCATTGGTCCAGAACCATTGGGAATGGGGAGTTTTGCTCGATGGGGACATTCCCGGCAAGCTGGCCGACGACGCGCCTATTGTGATGTGGACCGAGGCCGAGAGCGTGGCCAGGAGCGCGGGCGAAGATGGCGAGCCACGCTACACGGTGCGTACTTCGAAGTCCTACCTTCCGTATTTCAAACCCGGCCTGAAATGGATCCAGTTTGTCCGTGCCGGTGGCGGCTCGCTGTTCCGGACGGATGGTTCCGAGGATGTCACCGCCTACGAGATTACGAACTACGGCATCTCTGCCGGCCATTACGCGGCCCTCGGTGGTACGCGCCTGAAGGTGTTGCATTGCCATTCGCGGATGAAGGAAGGGAACTGGTTCGGCAACAACGCCGACGGGCTCCATGTGCGCTCGAACAAGATCGGCCCGTGGGTGGAGGGGTGCTCGTTTGAAGGAGTGGGGGACGACGCCATTGCGTTCTACTCGAAGGGCATTTATATTTTTGAACAGGTCTCGGACCGGACGCTGCTCGTGGATCGTACGATGTTTAATCTGGAGCCGGGGGACAGGGCGACAATCTTTGACCCGCGCGCGGGCACGCTCGTCGAGGATGAGATCGTAGTGGAGTCGGTGCAACCGTCTTCGGAGGTCCGGGACGGAGTCCGGCGGGAGGGCTTCCTGGTCACGTTTACCGAGCCTTTTAAAGCGCAGATCGAGACCAGCAACGAAGACCCGCTCAAGAACGACCAGCTCTTCGGTCGTGAGAGGATCAATCACTACTTCGCCATCCGGCATAGCAACTTTAGCAAGATCCGCCGGTATGGAAATGTCATCCGTGGCGCTCATGGTGTCATTGAGGGTAACACGTACGAGCACATTTCCGATGTTGCGATCAATCTGCGTAATGAGCCCGACCTGTGGCGCAACGGTCTGCACAGTGAAAAAATCTGGATCCTCGACAACACGATTCTGGACAGCGGATTTTCGCGGGGTTCCTACGGGCAGGGCCAGATCCAGGCGATCATGTACCGGCTCGGCTATGCGAATGCCGAAGCCCGCGCGCACCGCGATATCGTTATCGCGGGGAACACGATCCTGAATTGGCAGGAGTGTGCGATACGTGTTTCAAATGTCGATGGGGCCAGGATTGTGGATAACACCGTCGGCAGTGATTTACTGGCTTTCGACAACGACCGCAGGCATGTCGGCATACTGGTCGATAACAGCGAAAACGTATGGATCTCCGGCAACGAGTTTATCGATCCTCGCACACTGGATGCGGAGATCGAAGTGACCGAAAATACGGATAATATTGTTCAGGAATGAGACCGGCCCGAGCCGGGAGTACTGCGATAATACCCCTCCGATAATCTCTACCCCGATGAATATATGCTGATACCCCGGCAAAAATCTCCCCGTCCGGCCTTTACATTGATTGAGTTGCTGACCGTCATTGCGATCATTGGTGTGCTGGCCGCGATCTTGATCCCGGTTATTGGCTCGGTGCGTGAGCGTATGAACGATTCGCGCTGCGTGAGTAATCTGCGCCAGATATACGGCTACTGCCTGGCCTATGCCGCCGACAACGGGCAGAAGCTCCCCACGGTCAACCACACCTTCTACAACGACCTCTGGCCCTACGCCTATCCCGAGGAATCCAATCCGGTCATCTCGGGACCGGGCTTTCCCGATGACTTGAAGGGGACGGTGTTTGAATGCTACGCGATGAGTGAGTCCGAGGGGGCGGCGAATATGCGCAGCTACGGCATAAACTCCTACTTGCGGCCCTTCTACCTGGAGCATCAGGAGGAGGACGACCAGGATCCATCCGGCCCGCGCCTGACGGCTGTGCATGAGTTGCCGAAAACCGTTTTTATCAGCGATACCTACAGCGACAGCCGAATTCGTCCGCCTGTGCTGCAGAAAGCTTTTCAGCGGCATGGCGGCCACGTGAACGCCCTCTTTCTCGATGGCCATGTCGAAGCCGTGACCGAGGACTTCCCCGGCGTGATGGACAGTGGCTCCACCTTCTGGCGCGGGGTGAATTAGAGCCCTTTGAAATATACTTCAGCTCGTGTCCCCCTGTCGTTACGGCAGGAAGCTGCAACGATTAAATAGATCATACCTGATTGCCAGGTTGCTGATCGGGAAACAGCTATTGGCAATCGACTGTTAAGCTGATTGCGATTCTTCGCTTCATCTGCGGCCGCGCCTTAATTTGAGAAACGCTAAGCCCGTTGTTGCTGCCTGACCAGGTTTCGTGTGTATCCATCTTGCGGATACACGAGGCTTTGGCAGGGGGGGCTGCCATAAGCATTTACACGCGGAATGCCGTGCATTGGTGGAGGGCGAGCCCGCCAGTCGTGTTAGTCGAGGGTTAGTCGAGGGAGAGGATGTCCCGCGAGGAGTTTTTATCGACGATGAGGCGTTCGCCTATATTCTCGTAGTGGTTGTTCCAGATGCGGACATCGCGGGCGGTGCGGATCTTGATCGCGGTGCGGGCGTTACGGAAGGTGTTGTTCGTGATCGAAATGTCGTGGTTATAAGGGGCGTCGAAGCCGTAGGAGTAGATGCCCACGCAACCGGCGGCGTCTTTGTAGCGGGGGAAGAAGCCGCAGTTGTCAAACAGGCAGCTGTCGATGAGGACGTTGGTGGCGTGGCCGCCTTCGCAGTGGGTGGGCAGCTCGGCGCCGAGCAAGACGCCGGGATTCATCGTGTTGCGGTAGATATTGTTGAGCAGGCTCAGGTTGCCGAAGCGGGCGAGGTGCCCGGCCCCGGCGATGTTGATAAACTCGGAGTTGCGGCACAGGTAGCGGTCGGGTTCCCAGCAGCGAGCCGCGCACATGGTCTCGGTGTTGAGGAAGTCCGGGGCCGGCTCGCGCAGGACGACGCGGTAGAGGCGCCCTTTGTCCTGCTCGACGGGCATGGCGACCGAGGCGACGGTGCAGGTGTGCTCGATGATGCCGTCGTAGAACTCGATCAGGCTGCCTGGCAGGATCGGCGCGTAGGTGTAGCGGCAGTGCAGGATGAGTTCGGTGGGGGAGATTTTCTCCTTCAGCGAGAGCCAGTTGGCGTGCATGTTCTGGCCGTCCATGCGTACGCCGTGGATGGACATGCCGTCGATGTCGATGATGCCGCCGCACTTGAATATCTTCCACGCGTCGCGCGGCCCGGTGAAGAGGCGGTTCCCGTCGGGGCGGAAGACCACGCGGCGGGCCGTGATGGTGTGGC
Source organism: Ruficoccus amylovorans (assembly GCF_014230085.1). Classification (NCBI taxonomy): domain Bacteria; kingdom Pseudomonadati; phylum Verrucomicrobiota; class Opitutia; order Puniceicoccales; family Cerasicoccaceae; genus Ruficoccus; species Ruficoccus amylovorans. The sequence continues at coordinate 96,461 of NZ_JACHVB010000043.1, forward strand.
AGTTCTCGGTCAGAAGGGAAAAGCCGTTGTTGTTGAAGGTGCGCAAATTTTCCAGATGGAGGTTGTCGCAACCGGCGATATAGACCTGGAAGTCCGTGCGCGCGCCCTGGTGCCAGGAAAGCAGTTCGCCCGCGGTCAGCTTGGCGGCGATGGCGGGACTGGCAAGGGTGAGCAGGCCCTTGCCTTGGGATTCCCACTTGGCGTCGGTCCCGTTGCCGTAAGTGATGCTTTCGCCCAGCAGAGTCTGCCCGTCGGAGGAGAAGCGGTTCGCGCAGTACACGCCCATGCCCGCCCATTCCGGGCAGTCCTCGAAGACCCGGACCGTGAATCCGGTGGCGTCGGTTTTGATAATCTCTCCGGCCGAGGTGAAGGCGGGCTCGCGGGTGAAGCCGAGATTTTTCAGCGTCAGCCGGGGGGCGGCTTCGCACCACAGCACAGCCGGGAGCAGGCCGTGTTCCTGCCCGTCGTTCCATCCGGCGAGGATGGTGGCGGGTTGGCCGTCATCGGTGACGGCGCCTTGGAGGGTGAGCCCCTCGATGCCGTCAATGAGGATGTGGCATTGCTTCTCGGCGATGTCGGGGCTGCTGCCAGCATCATGAACCATGCCCTGGGTGGGGTGGACGATGCTGCTGCGCAAGCGGTAGCAGCCGCTCTCAAACAGGAGATGCCGGATACCCTGCTGACGGGCGTCGTCGAGTGCCTGGCGGATGCCTTCAGCGGAATCGGGGTCACCCGGCCGGGTGTAGTGCTTGATTTCAAGCGCCTTCAGATGATTCTCCGTTTGGGGAGATAAAGTCGGGGGGGAGATCATGTCTTTCGGTTTGAATGGATGAGGCGAGGGTATCCCTGCCGGAAGTCCGTGGTAATATTTATGGTATAAATGTGCTTTTATAGCAATAAAAAAGCTCATTTCACGCGATAGGACGCGGGCATTGGAAAGTGTGTAAATTTGCGCCCGGCGCGGGTTTTCCATGCCTTCGGCCTGTCTATAAATTTCTATAATAGCAAAAAACGACTTGACGTCAATACGCTTCTTCCGGAGATTTATGGCCTCAGCCGGGAGGTTACTTTGCCTCTGTCTTTATCTGAAAACCCCTGAACCCCTGATCGATGGATGCCTTACTCCTGGTTTCAATTGTTCGAGCTTCCGCCACTTGCGGGGGCGGTCAGGGCGTCCGCATGAGTGGTGAGAGTGGGGTTTCTGAGCGGAGGCGTAAATTTGTCGAAAACAGGAAGAGAAACGGGTACAAGGATTAAGGCCGGGGTTGGGAGCTCTCAACCCGCCTGCGTGGCCTTGCGAGTTTTCAGCCCGAATAAACGGAAAAAGCACACAGCATGAATTTAAGCATTCTGGACTGGATCATCGTGGGAGGTTTTCTCGCCTTTCTATTCGGCATGGCTTTCATGGCCCACCGCTACACGAGAAGCGTTTCGGACTTCCTCGCGGCCAGTCGCTCGGCCGGGCGCTACCTGCTGACGATGGCCGACGGCATGTCCAGTATGGGTGCGATTGCTGTGATCGCCAGTTTTGAGAAGTTCTACCAGGCCGGTTTTGCCGCGAGCTGGTGGGGGCAGATGATGGCGCCGCTGGCGATGGTTGCCGCTCTCTCCGGGTGGGTCTCATACCGCTATCGCGAGACCCGCGCCATGACAATGGCTCAGTTTTTCGAGATGCGCTACAGCCGTAGATTTCGCGTTTACGCGGGGATACTGGCCTGGGTCAGTGGCATACTCAACTATGGGGTTTTCCCCGGAATCACGGCCTTGTTCCTGATCCACTTCTGCGGTTTGCCGGAAACTTTCCAGCTCCTGGGGACGACTTTCAGCACCTTTCCCTTTATCATGGCGGTCATGTTGTCGATCGCGGTTTGTTTCACCCTGTTCGGAGGAATGATCGCGGTGATGATTACAGACTTTTTTCAGGCGCAGTTCGTCAACATCGTGTTCCTCTCGATCATGGGGCTGCTGCTGTGGAAAATAAGCTGGAGCGATATTGTTAGCACGCTGGAGACGGCCCCGGCGGGCAAGAGCATGCTCAACCCCTTTGACCAGGGTGAGATCAAGGACTTCAACTTCTGGTTCTTTATGATCTTCGGGTTCAAGATATTCTACAACCGCCTCGGCTGGCAGGGGTCGCAGGGTTATAACTGTGCGGCCAAGAGCCCGCACGAGCAGAAAATGGCCGGTGTGCTGGCGGAGTGGAGAAACGGCGTCAATTACCTGATGTTCCTGCTCATGCCGGTGTGTGCCTACGTCATCATGCACAATATCGACTTCGCCTCGGTCGCGGGCGCGGTGCAGGGGACGCTCGGCCAGATCGGTGATGAGCAGACCCGCAGCCAGATGCTCACACCGATTGTGATGAGCAACCTGTTCCCGGTCGGGGTGATCGGGCTTTTCGCCGCGGCCATGCTGGCCGCGGCCATTTCCACGGACGACACCCAGTTGCACTCCTGGGGGAGTATTTTTATTCAGGACGTGGTCCTGCCGTTCCGCAACAAGCCCTTTACTCCGAAGCAGCAGATCGTGCTGCTGCGCTGTTCGGTGATCGGGGTGGCGATCTTCGCGTTTTTCTGGAGCTGGCTCTTTCCCCTTCGCGACTACCTGCTGATGTACTTCCTGCTCACCGGCACGATTTATCTCGGCGGATCGGGGGCCGTTATTATCGGCGGTCTGTACTGGCGGCGGGCCACGACTCAGGGCGCCTGGGCGGCCATGACGATTGGCCTGCTGGTGGGCGCGGCCGGGATCACCCTGCAAACGGTCTGGCCGTCGGTCCCGGCGCTGACAAACCTGGCCCCGGCCTTCCCGATCAACGGCGCCTGGCTGGCCATGATCGCGTACATCAGCTCGATTATCGGTTTTGTCGTCGTTTCGCTGCTGACGTGCAAGCAGCCCTTCAATCTGGAAAAAATGCTCCACCGGGGCAAATACGCCCTGCCGGACTCCCGGCAGAAGGGTGATGGGCACCAGACGGGCAAAACGCTCTGGGGTCGCCTGTTCGGGTTCAGCGATGAATTTACACGCGGAGACCGGGTTATTTACCGGCTGAAGATTGGCTGGACGATGTTCTGGTTTACCACCTTTGTCGTGGGCACGATCGTGGGGCTGACGGTCGGCATCCCGGACGGTGTCTGGGGGCGCTGGTGGCTCTTTACGGTTGTCCTCAGCGGCATTGTCGGGGTCATCACTGTCGTCTGGTTTCTCATCGGCGGCATGCGTGACTTGTGGGATCTGCTGCGGATTCTCCGTGAGGTCAAGCGGGACGATTCGGACGACGGCTCGGTGCACGAATTCGACGAACACCGGGATGATCACGACGTGCCGCCCGATACGCCGGTGACTCGCCCGTCCTCTGTTTCCACCGCGCCAGTAATCGGTAAGTAGGCTCCCGTCATAGGGCTGGTGTGTTCAGGAAAACGGATTCCAGAAGATTAACTTGTGTTGACACGACAGGAAAGATGGCTTTATATTTTTAATTATAGCAATTTTTAGGCGATCCTTGGCATCGGCAGGATGTCGGATCGTCCATGAGTAGCCCCCCTTATGCTTGTTCCCCTTGCATCACCCCCGTTGGTCCGACTGCTTCTGGCCGTGGCTGGTTATTTGAGAGCCCGGACGGCGCGACTCTATGCGCGGAGGAGGATGGTGGAAGAGGCTTTCTTTGCTCCCGGCGCGGCTCGGGGCTTGTACACTCCAACCCTCTTCAGCCATGCGTATCCCATCTGACTCTTTTAATGGCTTTCGGGCCGGATGCCCGCCCGGCGGCTTCGCGCTTATCATCGCATTGTCGCTGATGAGCTTCATGATCCTGTTGCTGATTGGGTTTACGACTTTTATCCGGGTGGAAACCGGGACGCAGGCGGTTGTCAGGGAACAGGAAAAAGCGAGGCAAAACGCGCTTCTGGGGCTGCGGATGGCGGTGGGCGAATTACAGAAGTACCTCGGTCCCGACACGCGGGTAAGCGCCCGGGCCGAGTTGCTGGACAGTAACCCTTCGACCGATACGGCGGAGGGCGTGACGCAGCCGTATTGGACCGGGGTCTGGAGCGCCCCGGAGTTGAGCGCGCCGACCGGGTACCCGGAGGAGTTGAACCCCAGGGCCACCCCGCAACTGCTGACCTGGCTGGTCAGTGGCAATACCAATACAGTGAGCTACCGGCCCGATGAGGATACCCTTGACGATGCTAACAGTAAAGTGCTGGTCCCGGAGTTGACACTCGGCGATGGCTCAACCCTGCCCGAAGTCCGCGCCCCGCTGGTGCGGACGGAGGAGGGCGGTTTCGCTTACTGGGTGCAGGATGAGGGAGTGAAGGCAAAACTGTCCGCCGTGGCAGCGAATTTCGACGCTGAGGACGACCCTCTGCTGCCCCTGAACAGCGGTTCGGAGGCGTTCAGCGATCATCTGTCCGCCAGTCTGATTACCAACCCGACGGATTGGCGCGCGGTTTACACGATGGACTTTGCGATGGCCGACGGTGAGGAGCCGGACCAGCTCTCCCACGACGTCACCCTGAACGGTTACGGGGTGCTGGCCGACTCCCTGCGCGGCGGTTTGAAATACGACTTGAGCTCGATCCTCTCCATGAGCGAGACGGAGTTTGACGCCGATGTGGTCCCGCTGATGCCGGGCGAGCGTGTTTACGAGCCATACGCCCCCAGTGGCACTTTCAACTATCGCGGCCCGAAGTGGAATATCCTTCAGCGTTATGGCGCGTTGCTCGACGGAAGCAACCAGACGCGCGGCTGGCAAATCAGCGGAAGTGATGTTGTCAGTGCCGGAGTTTACCCGGTGATGGAGCGCTTTCAGCTCTACGTCACGGTTAACATTTCCGACAACCTCGGCGACGCGACGGACCCCGGCGCCGCCGTTTATCGTCCGCGTCTTTACTTTATCCCGGCGATAGTGCTCTGGAATCCGTACGACAAACCGCTGACGGCTCCGCGGGGCTATAAAATCATCATGAAGGCGCAGGGAGACCCCTGGGACTACGTGTACGCGGCGGGATATTACGACGGCAGCGGCAACTGGAAAAGCGCCACCGTGGTAGATGGTTCTGAAAGCGGAGCGGTGATCGGCGGTTTCGAGCCGATGCTCCAGAGTTCGGAGCCGTACCGATTCTTTCTTGAAGGTGCCTCGGACGCGGCGGTTGTTATCCCGCCGGGGCAGGCGGTGGTCTTCACCATGATCGAAAACAAGGACGCCAACTCCGGCAGCCGCGAGTACACGATGCGGCCGGGGCAGCGCGGGCTCGGGTTTTACCTCGACGCCAACAGCGACTTCCGGCTCAGTGCCGACGACCTGACCGAAATGGGCGGAGGCGATATTTACCTGGATATCCGCGGGGATGAGTGGGACAACTCCTACACGGCGGCCATGATTTTCCAGTCCTATGATGTCAGCACGAACCGCCCCCTTCAGTGGATCGGGGAGTTGCGCTGGGCGACGAATGGCGACACCACGCTGGCCCCCACTGTCTCCGAGCTGGGCAGCCATAATTTCAATGACGGCGACCCCAACGGCCCGGCACCTTTCATTGTGGGGGTGAACTCGATCCCCTCCAGCAGCATTGATGAGGTGTTCCTCGTCGGCAACACCGCGCCCTTGGGCTACGAAATGGGTTTGAAAATTCCCGACGCGAACATCCAGGTCAGTCTTCCGGAGATGATTGACGGGTTTCGCCCCCTGAGCCAGCACAACCCGAGGGCCTTCGCCAGTTCGCGGGCACTGGGTAAGCAGGCGTACCGCAATTCCAATTACTACTCGGGTACGGTCTTTCAGAATGTCGGTCTGGGGCAGTACGCCGACCAGGATTACCTGATCGAGACCTGGGACGGCGACCACACCGCGGCCTACACAGGTGACCGCGATACGGCGGGCGGGGCTCGGCGCGTGGCCTATTTCCATCTGCCCGATTCTGTGGACGAGGTGCGTTCGGTGGGCGATCTGCGCCACCTGGACCTGTCCTCGACGGATGTCCTGAGAAATGCCAACAGCACGGCAGCCAGCTTTGGCAACAGTAACTACGCGCCGTCCTTTATCATTGGAGAAGCGCGGGCGGATACATCGGTGCCTTTTGACAGCTACGTCCCCACCAATCTCGCCTCTGCCGATGCACGCAAGGTGGTGGATCATCACTGGATCGCCAACCGGCAGTTCTGGGACCGCTTCTTTGTCTCGACCGTTCCCGCTACCGGCGCGGTCGGGCTGCCGCTGGCGAATGGGCGGATGCAGCCGGTGGGCCTGAGTGGCACTGCCTTGACGGAAAGCCAGATCGAAGACCTGAGACAATTTCGCCGCGCGGCTTCCAACTTGATGGTGGACGGCGCGTTCAACGTGAACTCGACCTCGGTCAAGGCGTGGATGGCCCTGCTGTCCCAGTACGTGGGGCGTACCGTGAAGGCCGAAGACGGAGCGAGCTACACGGACGGTGAAGAGTCGCCCTTCGTCGATCTTCCGAATCCGCTCGGCGGCCCTGTGCCCGCGAACGCCAGCACGGCCAGCGAAGAGCTTTACAACGGGTTCCGGCGGCTCGACCAGGATGAGATCCGCGAATTGGCCGAGGCTATCGTCACGGAGGTCAAGCGGCGCGGGCCGTTCCTGTCGCTGGCGGATTTTGTGAACCGGCAGCTTGTCAGTGATGCGACCACGTATGCCGAGAGTGGCGGCAACCTGCCTTCGAGCCAGCCGACTCCGACCCAGTTGGCAGAGGACCCGAGGTTTTTTGGCACGCTCCAGTCAGCGATTGAGCGGGCGGAGCTGAACGCTGACTTTGAAGATAATCTGGTGAACTTGAGCGAGTCCCCGTGGAGCGACACCTTCGATATCGAGACGAACCTCGCCGCCGCAGCCGGTTCGTATATGGAGGGTGCCCCCGGTTACTTGACTCAGGGTAAGCTGCTCGCGCGGCTGGGGCCGATCCTCAGCGCGCGCTCCGACACCTTTACGGTTCGCGGTTACGGTGAAAGCCGGGACCTGAATGACAGGGTGACGGCCACCGCCCGCTACGAGGCGGTCGTACAGCGCCTGCCTGACTACGTCAGCTCGACAGACGATCCCGAAGTCCGTCCCGGCGATTTGGCCTCGGATGACAACAAGAACTTCGGGCGCCGCTTCCAGGTTGTCGGTTTCCGCTGGCTCAACGAATAAGCGAAAGATGACCATGCCCCTTTGTATTTCCCTCTCCCCCCGCCTGCTTCGACTCCTGCCCGCAGGGCTGGCTCTCGCCATCGCCTCGGGCGCATGGTTGGGTGCTGGATTGTGGGCGCAGGTGCCGGAGGAGGAACTGGTCGAGTTCTCCTTTCAGACGTATTTCTACACCGGCTCGGAGGCCGACACCGCCTCTGTGCCTCGGGGCGAAAATGCCCTGTACTACCAGCAGGGGGCCGAGTTCAAGCCTTTGACACTGGCTCCGAACAATCTGGGCCTCAAGCACACCTTTCGGGGGTCTCTTCCTTTCCGGCTCTACGTGCAGCAGACGAACGAGGACGGGCAGACGGTTTACCGTCCAGTGGCTGAAGCCGTCGGTAAAAACGCGGGTGAGGGCTCGCACCGGGTGCTTTTCATTCAGCCCGCCGGCGAGCAGTTCCGGATTGCCTTGATGCGCGCCGATGCCGCAAGAGTGGCACAGGGCGAGGTCCTCATCATGAACGTCGGCGGCCAGGCTTTGGCAGCGACTTCCGGTGAAGGTACTCTTGTGCAAATCGGCCCCGGCGAATCCAAGGTGATGCGCTATGACGAAGGGGAGGATTCATCCTTTTCCCTGAAAATCGCCAGCCGCAAGGGCGAGGGCTGGGATATCATCCACACCTCGCGCCTGGCCTATCGTAACCCGCGCCCGCTCTTCCTGATCGTTTATCCAACGCAGGACGGCAAATTCTGGCACGTCCGTTTTCTCAAGCTCAGGCAGTAGCAGTGGTGCTTCAGACCTGGCCGGGAGCCTGAACGCGTTCTCCGGTAGATGTGATGCGCGAATAATGCGTTTGGGGAATGCTAGTCTGTCAGCTTCGGGTTTGGCTTCAAGGCAACGGTATTTGCGTGAGTGATGTCAGTGGTCTAACTGGTTCTCCAACACGATAGAACGGTAGTTCTTTCCGATCCGGTAGATGAGCAGCATGTTGCTTGCCTCCTGTCTGAGTGCGAGTTGCTTGTGGTGGCGGCGTACCCATTTGCCTTCGTCGTCACGGGCGCCAACAATGAGCGGGAGAGGGGAAGCTTTTGCTGTCGGGGTGGAGATCAGTTGCCCTGCCCCCGGGGCAAGCCCGACTTTTTCCTCCCCGATCATGGCCACCAGTGGTTCATTGCTGATGTTGAGTGTGAGCAGGGAGCCAGGGGGGATATCGCCCCGGCTGGCAGGAATGGCGAGAATGTTGTACTGTTCACTGTCGGCGCTCTTTTTGGGAAAAAAGAACAGTAGCACGTGTGGGCAATTGGGGGGGAGGCTGACTTCGCCCACAGCGGTACGGTGGATGCCTTGTCCGTCCGGGCTGGGGGCTTCGTTGACGAAAATCACGCGGTCGCCGAAAGCCTCATGTGTGGGGGAAAAACGCCTGTCAACGGCTCCGACGGGATGCGATGTGTTGGTGCTGTCTACAAAACGGAAGGAGGGAGGGACGTACGGACCGGCCGGAGTATCGTAGGATGGTGTGCCAGGCGGGGTGTATTTTTCCCAGAGGAAAACCTGAAAGGTTGTCGGGGGTGGGAGGTCGGGGGGCGTTTGGCTGTGCTGCTGGGCGCTGAGACTGGAGCAGGAGAGGAGCAAGACCGCGAGGAGCTTGACGAGACCGAACGCGACGCAGTGATACGGGGCGTGTGAGCGCTGAAAGAATCGGGAGTGCATGGTTAAATGTCTTCCTTGCTGAGCCAGCGGAAACTGACGACGACGAAGCGCCGTCCGTGGGCTTTGTTAATGTCGCTCAGCTCGGAGTCCTCGGTGTCGGGGCGTTGGCTGCTGTCGGTGTACGCGGGGAGGCGCTGGACGACGGCTTCGCAGTAGGCGTAGCTTTCGGGGGGGCTGCCGGAGGAGGAGAAGGGGGCGCGGTATTCCCCGTAGGCGCGGATGAGGAAGGTGTCAGAACGGGCGCTGAGCACGCTGCCGAGCCGGGCTAGAACATCCGCCTGGCTGAGCCAGCCGGGCACGTTTTCCGTCGTATAGCCTGCACCGGATTCCGTGCCGTACCAGTTGGCCGCGGGGACAGAGCCGGGGCGGTTGCGGATAGAGGAGTCAACACCGTCGGTCAGGGCAGCATTTATGTCGGCATTTTGGATGGCCGCGTCGAGTGCGCCGCGCAGGTGACGTTCATGTTCGTCACTGGCCAGGAGCGTGCGGTTGACGAATTGCCCAAGGCTGGTGAAGGGGCCGCGTAGCCGGACCTGTTTGACAATCTCGTCGGCCAGCCGGGAGATCTGCTCCTGTGTGAGAGCTCGGTAGCCCGTGTAGGCGAGCGGGGCGTCGGCGGCATTTGTGCTGTCGGCCGGAAGTGCCGTGGTCGCCGGCGCACTCAGGCGGGGGAGAGGGACCTGTCCCGGCTCCGTATCTTCACTGGAGCCGTCGGTCAGCGTAACGGGCTTGCCGAGGGTGGAGGACAACAGTGCCTTCCAGGCCTCGACCGAGGTGGAGTTGATGTTGAAGGCCCCGTCGATCAGGAGGTTTTCGGCGGATGCCGACAGGTCGGGCGCTTCGGTGGCGTTGCTGTCGAGCGCGACCAGCCTGGGGTTGCGCGGAGCGTACTGGTCGTTCTCTCCGCCGGTGGTATTGAGATTGGTCAGGGTGGAGAAGAAGTAGCTGTCCCAGAGAGCGTCGTTGAGCAGATACGAGTAGTCGTAGAGGAGCCCCCGGAAATTAAAATACCGGAGGTTGTCGCCGGTGCGGGTGAGGGCACCCCAGTCGCGGTAAGTCTGATCGGTCGGGATGGCTACGTGGGCGCGGCTGTTGCCAATCGGGTAGGCCGGCACCTGGTTGTCGAAGTGGGAATTACTGTTGCGCTCGCGGAAGAACGCGACGCTGGCGTTGCGGTCATTCTCGTCGGGGGCGCGGTTGTCGTCGTTGTAATAGTACAACGGAGCGTTGGCGAGCTGGCCGATGGAGAACAGGCTGTCCAAGCCGTAGGGGGCCTCGAAAAGGATGGCGTTGTCCACGGCGTAGTCGGCGGAGTAGCCGACGCCTTCGAGTTCCTCGCCGAAGTTGTTGTTAGTGTACTCGGTGGCGGTGAAGTAGGAGGGGTTGTGCGCGGGGTAGGTATCGACACTGCCGGCGCTGTTGGCGTAATTGAAGGGGAGCGGACCCGAACTGAAGGCGCGTGGGTTGAAATCGGCAAGCCAGCGCAAGCGGGCCGCCGCCGGATAAGCGGTGCCACGATCCGGGAGCTGGGTCCAGGTGCGGGAAGCCTTGTAGCCCCATGAGTGGTTGCGCAGGGCGTTGGGCAGGGGGCTGCTGTTGCTGTAGGTGTAGGCTTGGAGGTCCCCGTAGGGGAGGGCTCCGGTGGAGGGTTCGCCGTGCTTGAGGTAGTAGTTGGCCGAGAGGATTTCATCGCCGCCAAGGGCGGTGTTGGCGTGGATCAGCTCCAGGGAGATGGCGCGGGGAAGCACCTTGTCGCTGGTACGGTAGGCTGTCATCAGCTCGGGGTCACCACCTGTTGATGTGTAGTGGGAAAGCACTACAGGCTGTTTGCTGCTGTCGAGTAGCGGCAGGCGGTAAAAGTACCCGGCGGGAAGCCCCTCTCCAAGCGTGAGGACAGTCTCGGGGTTGTAGTCATGCCAGGGAGAAGAACTGCTTTTGCTGCCACCCAGATCGACATTTTCCTGCAGGCTGTAAACCTTGCTCTGGCCGGGCTGGAGGGTGACGTTGGGCAGCTCCAGTTCGATCTCACTGATGTTGACCTTGTACTCGAAGGTGTAGTGCTCGTCGTTGGCCGGGTTGTGGTCCGGCTCGTCGCCCTTGCGCAGTTGGATGTAGAAGCGCAGAATGCGGCGGCTGTCGATGGTGGTGGGGCGGTAGGAGTAGCCGGCGGAGAGGTTGCTATCGAGTGTCGCATAGGTGATGCGAACCTTGTAGGTCGCGCTCTGGAGCGGCACGTCGTACGGGTTCCAGAGGGAGACGACGGGCATGAAGTGGAGGAAGATCTGGTCGGCGGAGTCGCGGGTGGGCATGGTGGTGAATTCCCAGCCGGTGATGACGGGGGCGTAGCCGACGGTGTCGTCGGTGGCTGCGCGGACGGGGAGGCTGCCGCGGGTGCCACCGCCCACAAGCTCAGTGTTGACCCAGGAGCGGAGTTGACTCCAGCGCGGGCCGCCGGGGTTTTCGCTGGCGGGCCAGGTGCCCTGAAGTGGCCCGAATATCTGGCCAGTCGGCTCGGTGGCGGACGCCTGCAGCCCGGCGGTCAGGTCTTTTTTCAGCCCGCCGTGGCGGGCGTCGCTGAGGACGCCGAAGCTGTAAGTGGTCAGGTCATGAAAATAGTCGGTCGGGTCTGCTTCGGTAAGCAGCTCGAGGGATTCCAATGTCAGGATGGTGCTGAGCTGTGGGCTGTCGGAGGGAAAGGCGCTCAGCCCATCCACCTGGGTGATTCCGTACTGGGAAGGAGCGAGCAATGGCTGGTTAACGATATCGACTTCCTGCGAAGAGATGTCGGGGAGGTTGATTTTCGCTTTGATGCCTTCGTCGCTGATCCAGTAGGCGTACGCGCTGTTGCCGTCGGCGATGGTTACCTTCTGGGCGAGGATTTCGGGAGCGTCGGTACTGCCATTACCGGCCACCATGATGATGGCGTTCGCGCCGAGTTCGGCGTCCTCCGCATCGAGGACAAGCGCGTTTTCATTGCCGCTCACGAGATAGGTCAACAAAGCGGTTTCCTCCTCGCCGGTTTCGGCGCCGTCCTCGTCCAATTGCGCCTGGGTGCGCCAGACGCCCGTCCAGAAGGGGTGGCTGGGGGGGCTGGTGCCGTCGGGGGCGGTGGTGATGTCCGCGCGCGCGCTCACGCGTTGGTCCGGCCCGAGCGCGGTCTGCAATTGGGCGATGGCCATATTCAGGCCCATGAGCGCGTTGAGTTCGGCGATTTGCTGTTTCTGCTTCAGGGCGGCACTGTGCGTGCTGACCCGTGCCAGCGAACTGAGTGAGAGGATGAGCAGGAGGATGAATCCCATCAGCACCATGGCAACGATGAGCGCAAAGCCGCGGCTGCGGGAAGCTGCCGGGGTGACGGTACGGGTACCGTTCTGGGGACAAAGGGGCGGGGGCATGTTGCTGTGTGTGGGCGGGGCTGCCGCTGGGTCAGAGGTTGTGGCGCCAGGGTTCGAGGGCTTCGAGCGAGTCGGTTCCGTGGCGTTCGATGTAGTCGTAAAACAGCCGGGACATTCCCTGGTGAAAAACCGGATGCGAACCCTGCTCGTGCAGCGGGCCTGTTTGCAGGATGCGGAAGTGCTCGAAGCCGATGGAGGCAAGATCGCTTTCGGCGAGCACACCTTCCCAGGACAGGCCGGGGTGCGGTTCGAGCCACTCACCGTAAAGGGTGACGCCCCCGGCGTAGTCAACGAGGACGGCTCCATACTCCTGGAGGGCGCGGGCGATGGTGCGGGCGGCCGGAGTCAGCTCAAAGCGACCCAGGTCGAGCTCGGGGGAAAGTTGCAGCACGCAGCCTTCGGGGAGTCCGCCGGGGAGCCAGCCGTCTGTCCACGTGGCGGGATGCTGGAAGCACTGGAGGCCGGGAACGGGACAGGCGAAGGCGAGCTTGTGGGCGATGTGCCCGGCGTCGATTTCGTCTTTCATGATCAGTCCCGCCAGCAGGGGGACTCCGCTGGCGCGGCACGGGCCGTAGGCGTGGACGCTTTCGTCGTTGTGGATGCCGTCGATCTCGCCGGTAAATACGCCCGGTCCTCGCAGGTCGTAGGCGATGGCGGCATTGGTGTGCCAACGGCCATCGGCTTCGCGGCGGCATTGCCAGAAGTCATAGGCGCGCTGGGCGGCGGTATCGACGACGACCATGTGGGCGTCCTGCTGCGGGTCAGGAAGGGCTTCTGCCGGAATCGGCACACCCGCGCTCACACTGGGGTGGAGGCCGAGGGGGTGTGGGTGCTGTCGCAGGCGGTGCTCCATGACTTTGATATGTCCCTGCGACAGGTGGCAGCGGTGGAGCTTGGGGTTGAGCTGGTAGCGCGGTGTGGCCTCGTCGGCGCAAAAGACCGGGATCGTCCAGTTGTGGAGGTTCAGGTGGAGCCCCTCGAGGCCTCCGGTCTGGGACTGGGCCAGTAATTTAATCCACTGCGGGCTTTGTGTGTCCGCCGTCACATCGGATCTGATGCGCTGATTCCAGAAGCTGTCGGCTGAAAAGAAAGGAGTGGTGAAGCGGGGCATGGGTGGTAAATCTCCTGTCGGACCGTTGTGGGATAAGGCGGACCATGACGGGGTTTAGGGGGGCAGAATTTAAATGTATCTTTAAGGTACATTAAGAGTCAATTAAAAAACAGAAACGCTGTTTGCTGCACGTCAGGAGGATTGGACAAGGGAAGCTGGATGCAGCTGAGAGAGGAGTGAATCCTTCTTTTTAAAAGGTTCAGGCCCGATCTATAATAATGAAAGCGCCTTGAGGGGACTCGCAACCTGGTTCGCAGAAAAAGCTTGCCATCGACAGATTTTTGTAAATGTTCCTTAAAGATACATTTAACCAAAACCCCGATCTCCATGAAAAATACCTCGTTTAAAAAGTGCTCCAAAGTCCGGGCGGGTATCGCCGCCTTTGCGTTTTCTCTTTCCATGATTGCGGTGCCGGTGACATCGTCGGCTGCCATCATTTTCTACCAGGGGTTCGACTACGGTTCGACCGCGGGTGAGCTGAGCGCCGTGAGTGGCGGCGAGTGGTCGGAGCAGGCCACGCGCCCTGCGGCTTATGAGACGGAAAGCCTCACCTATCCGGGCATCGAATCTACAGGGGGCTCGGTCCTGACGGACTCGGGCTGGAGCAGCAGTAGGACCTCGACCACCCAGACGCTCAATATCGACATCAGCAGCAAGTCGGAGATCTGGGTCAGTGTCCTGTTGTCTATCAGCACGGCGACCCCCGGGACCAGTAATTCCGCTGAAATAGCTCTGCGTGTGCTGCAAAACGACTGGCAGAGCGCGGTCACCCGCAGTGTGGGCAAGACTTACAACAACGACAGTGGTTACATGTCCGGTACGACAGCCCTGAATGGCGGCAGTTTCGCCGAAGTTGGCACCAGCGTAGTGCAGGTCGTGTATCGTCTGGCCGAGGGCTCGGCGGCTGAATTCTGGGTCAACCCCGATGGGACTCCCGTTGTCGGCGAGGGCCAGTTAATCGGCAACAACATCGCCAACCTGACCACGATCGAGACGCTGACCATCAGCTCGCAGGGGCTGGGGATGCGGATGGATGAGTTCATTGTTGCCGACTCTTATGCCGACATCGTGGTGCCGGAGCCGGGGCACATTGCCGTTATTGGTGGCGTGGTGGTCTTGCTGCTGACGGCGTTGCGTCGCTCTTTTCGTCGGACTCGCGCCTAGGGGCCGACGGTTGTTGATTTTCCCTGGGCGTATTTGGACGGTGCCTTCCGGGGCGGAATAGCCCCTGTTTTTCGAATACGCCCCAGGGGGTGTTTCCCGGATCGCAAAAGCGGTATCGGCACGTTATATCTGGCTACTTGAAAAGAAAAAGAATGCTCCTTCAGACCAAGTTCAAAAGCCGCGACGAAGCGACTCGTTATCAGATTGCCAAGAACCTGATCAAACGCAAGGTGCTCAGCGGCGAGGTTGGGCATAACCAGCAGTTGCAGCCGGAAATGGACATTTGCCGCGATACCAACCTGTCCCGCACGACCGTGCGCAAAGCCATTGCCGACCTGGTCGAGGAGGGTTTGCTCGTGCGCTACCGGGGGCGTGGCACGTTTGTGAATATTCGCCGCACCCCGTCGCAGAAAAAGCTGCTCGCGCTTCTGGTGTGCCAGCATACGAATGTCAACGGTGCCTACGACCTGCTGATTCGCGGAGCCCAGGAGAGCGCCGGTCGGCTTGGCTACCAGCTTTTGCTCGCCAACTCCTACAACGAGATCGACACGGGCATGGAGCAGGCCATGCGCCTGAACGAACTGCGTGTGGCCGGTACGCTTGTTGTCCCGCTGCAAAGCGCTTCGCCCGACCAGACGACCGCGTCCGTCATCCGTACGCTGCGGCAGGCGGACCAGCAGGTGGTGCTGGTGGACGATCTCTCCAGCGATCCGGCCATTTCCAGCGTTTCCAGCCAGAATCGCGAGGCCATGTACGAGCTGACCAAGCACCTGATTGATATCGGCCATCGCCGGATCGCTTTCTTGACCAGTGTGCAGACTGAGGCGGTGGTCGAGCGCGAGGAGGGCTTCCGGCAGGCCATGCAGGATCACAACCTGCCTTTGCCGCCCGAGTATTTTCTGGAGGTGGCCGGACGCTCGCCTTCCCGTCAGGGCATACAGGAGATCGATGTTTTTATGGCCATGCGGGAGCCCCCCGAGGCGATCATTTGCCTGCACGACCTGATTGCGCTCAACGCGATGGCGCGTTGCCGTGAGCGGGGGTGGCGGGTGCCCGAGGATGTGGCCATCGTCGGCTTTGACGACCTGCCGCAGTCTGCCACCAGCTCTCCACGCCTGACCAGTGTTCACCAGCCGCTGACCGAGACCGGCGCGCGCGCGGTCGAAATACTGGTCCAGTTACTGACCGACGAGGACGCCCAGCCGCGCCAGGAGCGTCTGCCCTGCCAGCTCGCAGTCCGCGAGTCCTGTGGCCGCGGCCTTGTCCGCCCTTCCTGACTTTCCCGATTCTCAAACCAAACTTAACCCTCCCATCCGTAACCCGTAAAACCGTATCATCTATGAAAAACCTTAAATCCCTCGCCGCGTTGATCGCTCTTTTGTTGCCGCTGGGCATCTCAACTGCTTCGGCCGCTGACGCTCCTGTTGGCAATGCTGTCGAAATGGACCTCCAGGTCGACATCCCCAAGGATGCCTGGCGCTACCAGTTCTACCAGAACTCGATCCCGCTCGAACTTGACCAGAACTATCTGCTGACCTTCTGGGCGAAGGCCGACCGTCCGGTGGAGTTTGCCGTGGCGGCCAAGCAGAGTGCTCCGCCGTGGGGCTTCCTCGGGCTGAACACCTCCACCTACGCGGGCACGGAGTGGAAGCTCTACCGCATGCCCTTCGCCGCGACCAAGGCGATCCCCGGCAAGTCCCGAATCTCCTTCTCGCTCAAGGAAAAACAGGCGGTGAAAATCTGGATCGCTGACGTGAAGATCGTCCCCGCCGGTCCCGCCGGTAAGGATGCCGCCAACATGGTGCGCAACCCGCGCTTTGAGCAGGGCTTCGGCGAGTGGTACAGCGAGGGCACCAAGGTGGGCGTCTATTCGGTGCAGGTTGTCCAGCAGTCCGCGATTCCCGCCGCGGCGGCCGAGTAAGCGACGAGTCTTTCGTCGTCTGGATTGAAACGTTTTATTAAACAAGCCCCCTGCCCGGTTCGCCGGGCGGGCGGGCGCTCATTCCCCGTATCCATTATTCATGACACCGCGCATTCTATTTCTCGGTTTGACGTTCGCCTTTGGCGTGGCCTTGCAGGCGGAAACAAACCCTCCGCCGGCCTTGCCGCCGTTGACGATTGATGGCCAGAACTTCGTCGATCCCGACGGCAACGTTGTTAAATTCTGGGGGGTCAATCTGACCGCTCTTTACCCTGACCGGGCGGCGGCCACGGCGACTGCGCAAAACCTCGCCGAGCGGCAGATCAACCTCGTCCGCCCGCACCACATGCTCCGCCAGAGCAAGGACTGGAACCCGCAGATGGTCAGCGGCGCACTGGTGGACTACCGCAACGATTCGCGCACCTGGGACAAGGAAGCGCTGGACCGCTTCGACTTCCTCAATGCGGAACTGGCCCGGCAGGGCATTTACCTGGCCTTTTCGGTGCACTTCTCGCGTCAGTACCACCCCGGCGATGTGACCATCCTGGAGACCGACGCCGCGGACGCTGCCGCCTGGAGCGCCGCGATCAGCGAGCTGGAGGGCTGGCCGTGGAAGAAGGCGATCGACGTGCGCAAGGCTTTGCCGGCGATTGACGAGCGCGCAGCGTTGCTCAACGAGGAGTTTATCGAAAACCTCCTGACGCACGTCAATCCGTACACCGGACGCAGCTACGCGGAGGACCCGCAACTGCTGATCATGGAGGTCGTGAACGAGTCCTCGCTGGAGTACGCCGTCATCTGCAAGAACCGTTTCCCGGAGCATTGGGATAAGCAGCTTCAGGCGAGTTGGGAGGCGTATGCCCGCGCCAACGGGCTGGACAAGCCGGGCGATCTCTACGCGCCCGTCGGCCTCAAGGCCATCGAGTTGCGTGCGAAGTTCCTGCGTAAGCTCGACACGGATTACTACAACCGCATCCGCGCCAAAATCGAATCGCTCGGCTGTGAGGTACCGATGATGTACTCTAACCTCTGGCGTGGTGACAATGCGCTGGCCATGCAGGCCGAGCTTTCCGACGTGACCGAAAACCACGCTTACATCGACCCGCTGGTCGTGCGCGACCTGGACGACGGCTTTAACCGTGCGGCCAAAAATTCTCTTCAGGGCAAGCCGTACTTCATCGGCGAGTTTAACCAGGCCGAGGGCTCTGCCAATATCAAGGAGCACGCTCCCTACCGCACGATGCTGATGGTGGCCGCGCCCGCCTATGCCAACCTCCACGACTGGAGCGGCATCGTCTGGTTCTCCTGGAACCACGGCACGGACATCATCGAGGCGGACGGCTGGACCAGCGAGGAAGGGCGCAATCCGCGCCTGGGTACGATGGTGGCCGACGCCATGATGACCGACCACCTGCGCACGGCGGGGATGCTGTTCCGTAACGGCTGGGTTTCTCCGAGTGCGCAGCCGATAACCGTGTGGGTGGAGGAGCCGTACTTCGCCGGTAACTACGATCGCCTGATGGAGGGTAAGCACAAGGTGCTCCCCGGCTGGCAGAGCGTCCACGGCATTCGCCGCGCCTACGGCAAGGAGCCGGACGAGCAGTTCGACGCGGAGTGGCTGTATAACTGGCCGGGCAAGGTGATGGTCAGCGACACGAACGAAATTATCAAGGATACCGTGCGCCGTCAGTTAACGCTTGCGGTGCCGCAGGGCGAAGCCTTTAGCGGATTTCTTGACGGTGAACTTCCGGCTGGGTTGAGCCACCTCGAAATCGACGACGACAGCGGCTTTGCCACCGTGATCGTTGTCGCCGAGGATGACAAGCCGCTGGCGCAGAGCACGAGCCTGGTCATCAGTCGTACCTATCTCGATGACGATTTGAAAGAACAGATTGGACCAGCGGTGACGCTGAACGGCCTTGCCGCCCTGCCTGAGGGTAAGCAGTGGGCGTTTGCCGTCACTCGCCCGCGCAGTGCTGAGCCCTCGGCTCCCGTCATGCTTACTCCCGGCGCGGACGGCAGTCTTATGCTGCCGGACACACTCTGGTACGAAGCCGAACTTCACCCGGCGGAATAAACAAAATGCCCGTTACCGCTTCCAGTACTCGCGAGGTCGGTGTTGTCTTCAAGACTCACCTCGACATCGGTTTCACCGATCTGGCGTCGCGGGTATTGCGAAGCTACCTGCGGGATTATATCCCGGCAGCGCTGGAACTGGCGCGGCGCACCCGGCACCAGCCGCATCGCTTTGTCTGGACGACGGGCTCGTGGCTGGCATGGCGCTACCTGGAAGATGCGCCCGCCAGTGGTCGTCGCCGGATGGAGGAAGCCATTGCAGAGGGCGACTTTCACTGGCACGCCTTGCCCTTTACCGCGCACGCGGAGTTGATGGACGCGAGCCTCTTCCGGCTCGGATTGAGCTATTCGCAACGGTTGGACCAGCGCTTCGGGCGGTCCACCCGTGCGGCGAAGCTGACCGACGTGCCGGGCCATACCATTGGCATCGTGCCGCTGCTGGCCGAGGCCGGGGTGCGCCTGCTGCACATCGGGGTTAATCCCGCTTCGACGGTGCCGACCGTGCCGCCGGTATTCCGCTGGCGTTGCGGGCGCCATGAGATCGTCGTGATCTACGAGGCGGACTATGGCGGGGTCACGATGCTGCCGGGAGGCCGGGCGCTGTGCGTCAACCTGACTGGTGACAACCTCGGCCCGCAGCACCCCGGCCAGATCGACGCCGTTTACGCGAACCTTGAAAAGCGTTTTCCGGGTGCCCGGCTGCGGCCCGGCGGGATCGATGTGGTGGCCGACGCCCTCTGGAAAAAACGGGCCGGGCTACCCGTGGTGACATCGGAAATCGGCGATACCTGGATTCACGGGATCGGAACGGACCCGCAGAAAACCGCCCGCTTCCGCATGCTCTGCGCGTTGCGGCGCAAGTGGATCGCCTCCGGCCAACTGGCCGAAGGGGGCGATGTTGATCTTGGCTTCGGAGAGCAGTTGCTGCTCACCGCCGAGCACACCTGGGGCATGGATTTGAAGACGCACCTGAAAAACTGGCGCGACTATTCACCGGCCGCATTTGAGAAGGCCCGTGAGGCGGCCAATTTTAAAAAGGTGGAGCGATCCTGGCGCGAACAACGCGCCTACCTGATCGCCGCGCTTCGGACGCTTCCTGCCGACCTGCGCAAAGAAGCGAATGCCGGGCTGAAGACGCTCAAGCCGATTGGGCTTAGCCGGACCTCCGGCTGGACAAGCGCCTCCCCCGATGAGTCGCTGGCAGTCGGTACCTTCGAACTTGGGGTAAATGCGACGGCGGGGACGATCTCGCAGTTGCGGAGCCGGGCCGGGGAAGGAAGGACGCTTTCGGTCGGGAAGAAACCGTTGGCGGCGTTGAGTTTTCAGACCTTCGGCAAGGCCGACTACGAGCGTTTTTATCGCCAGTACATCCGCGAGGAGGCGGATTGGTCGCGCAAGGATTTTACCAAGCCCGGACTGCGGGCAACGGTACGGGCGGACGTTTTTCACCCGAGTCTGACGGAGCTTGAGCGTTCCCGCGACGGGTTGCGCGCGCGTCTGCACCTGTGTTTCCCGGCGGCTGCCCACCGGCTGGGCGCGCCGGAGCGGGCGATGCTGGAAGTCGCCGCGACCGGGGAGCATGAGTTGGCGCTGCGACTGGAGCTCTACGGGCAGCGCGCCAGCCGCTTGCCGCAGGCCCTGTGGTTCCAGCTTCACCCGCGCCTGCAAACGGGGGCGCACTGGCAACTGCGCAAGCTCGGCCATTGGGTGGACCCGGCCGATGTCGTCCCCGGCGGTAACCGCCAACTGCATGGCATCGACGGACTGGCTAAGGGCGGAGACGTGACGGTCACCTCGTCCGATGCGGTGCTGGTCGCCCCGGAGAAGGGGCAGTTGTTGGACTTTAATCCGCGAGTCCCCGGCACGCGGGGCGCGTTGGCCTTCAATCTTTATAACAACATCTGGGGAACCAACTTCCCGATGTGGTACGCGGGCGACAGTGTCTTTCGCTTTAGGCTGGAGTGGGGCAACCCGTGATGGTGGTTCGGCCCGGAGGGGAGCGCTCGACGCTTTTTTCCGGAGCTGGGCAGGTGTTGGCGTTCGTCACCTTTTAACTTTATCTCACATGCAGATACCCGTTTCCGACCGGATCCCGTTCCGACAGAAAATTGCCTTCAGCCTCGGAGGGCAGATGGACTTTCTCGCGACCGGACTCACGCTCGGAACGCTCTGGATGCCCTTCTTCAATATCGGGCTGGGCATGAATCCGGTGCTGGTCGGGCTGGTCCTGATGGTGCTGAGAATCTGGGATGCGCTGACCGACCCGCTGGTGGGAAACCTTTCTGACAATGCCCGCACGCGTTGGGGCCGGCGGCGGCCTTTCATGTTTGTCGGGGCGATCCTGACGGCGTGCCTTTACCCGCTGTTGTGGCGCGTGCCGATGGAGTACGGATCGAATGTTGCCTTCGGCCTCCTGCTGGCGATCAGCCTCGCGTTCTGCACGGTTTTCACAGTCTGGTCGATGCCCTACTACGGCCTGCAAATGGAGCTGACCCCGAACTACGACGAGCGCACGCGGCTGACCGCGTGGATGACGTTCTGGGGGAAAATCGTCGGGGTGGCCGGCGGTTGGGTCATGGCGTTCATGAGTTGCTCGCTCTTTGCCGACCCGGAGACGGGAGAGGCTGACATCGTGCATGGGATGAAGGTCTCAAGCTGGGTGATCGCAGCGCTGATCCTGGTGCTGGGGCTTCTGCCCGCGCTCTTTGTCAAGGAGCGCTATTATGAGAAGGAAACCAGCCATCAGCCGCGCGACCCCTTCTGGCAGAGTATTCGGGAGTCGTTCCGGTGCGGGCCTATGTGGTGCCTGATCGCGGTGGCGTTCTTTGTCGTCATTGGAAACATGTCCGTCGCGAGCCTCGGGCAGTATGTGAATATTTACGTCATCAACAACGGTGACATCGCCGACGCCTCGATCATCGAAGGGTGGAAATACACCGCGATGTTCGCCGTTGGGCTGGCGACAATTCCGCTGTGGACCTGGATGAGTGAGCGGCTCGACAAGCGGCTGGTCATGGTGCTGCTCATTATCGGCGGGATGGCCGGGCACCTGATGTACTACTTCTGTCTGCGGCCGGACATGCCCTACCTTCAGATCCTTCCGGCGGTGATGCAGTCGGGCACGATTGCGGCGATCTGGCTGTTCCTGCCCTCGATGAAGGCGGATGTGGCCGACTACGACGAGACCAGGACCAGGCGCCGTCGTGAGGGAGCCCTCAATGCCTTTTTCTCCTGGTTTATCAAGGCGGCGCTGGCTTGCGCCACGGGGGCGAGCGGGCTGTTTCTGGAGCTTTCGGGCTTTGATGTTTCGCTGGCTTCCCAGCCCGAGGAGGTGCTGCGCAACATGGTCTGGCTCTATCTGCTGACCCCCATTGTCTTCCTCGGGCTGGCCGTGTTGTTCCTGGCCGTTTACCCGCTTTCGCGCACGCGCATGTCCACCATCCGTGAGGAACTTGAAGCCCGTCGTGGGCAATGGTGACGGGATAACTGCCATGCCGATTTTTGACCAACCTTTGAATGAAAACACTGAATCAGGCCAATCTGACCAACACGTATCGACCCACAACATGGTGAGGTCTGAGCCTGCACTACGCTTTATACCATGCTCCGCAAAGACCACCTCTATCAATTAATTCCCAACCGGCTGGACGCTGCCTTGCGCCGCCTTGCTGCGGCCATCTGGGTGGATAAACGCGAGGTGCCGGTGGAGGCTTCCGAGCCCGTGCCGGTTCAGATGTCGCTGGCCGAGGGCAAAAAGCAAGAGCTCGCTCCGGTCGCGCCCCGCTCGTACTGGGGGCGACAGTACGACCAGCGCTGGTGCCGGGTAACGCTGCCGCAGGCCGCTGGTAAAAACACCTGGTTGCACTGGTACGATCAGGGCGAGGCAACTCTCTATGTGAACGATCAACCGTACTTCGGTTTCAATGTGGCGCACCGCTACTGCCGTCTGCCGAAAGGGGTGAGAGAGGTCTGGGTGCAGTCCAGTTGCATCCAGAGCGCGATCTGGCACCCGGACGCGAAAGCCATGCAGCCGGGTGGAAGTTTTTTTGAAGAGGCCTATGTGACTGCTCGTGATGAGGAGGCCTGGGCCGCTTATCACGACCTGAAGTGCCTCGTGGATGTCGCGCAGGACTTGCGTCACGGCGAAGACTCACAGGCCCCGGTCAGTCCGGAGGCGTTCGGGTTGCAGCCGCCGATGAATACGATGAGCCCGGTGCTGAGAATTCTTTTTCAGGGCATGAACGACGCGGTTGACGCGTATGACCTTGAGGGGATCGGAGCGCTGCGCCGGGAGCTTGCCGCCCTGTATGACAAGGTACGGGTGGACAAGTCGTTTGCCCGCTGTGTGCTGACCGGCCACGCGCATCTGGACCTCGTCTGGATCTGGCCGGAGCGGATGAGCGAACTGAAGGCGGTGAATATTTTCGCCACCGCCAACCGGCTGATGGACGAGTATCCGGAGTTCCGCTTCGCCTACAGCCAGCCCGCCAGTTACGAGGCGGTCGAAAAGCGCGAACCGGAGTTCTATAAGCAGGTGGAGAAACGCATCCGCTCCAAGCGCTGGCAGGCGACCGGGGCGATGTATGTGGAATCCGATACGATGCTCGCCTGCGGAGAGGCGCTGGCCCGTAGTTTCCTGCTCGGACAGGAGGGCTTCCGGCGCATCAACGGGCAACCTTCGCGGCTGACCTGGTTGCCGGATGTTTTCGGCTACTGCGCCTGCCTGCCGCAGATCATGAGCCAGACCGGAGTCGATTATTTCTTTACCACCAAAATGACCTGGAACGCTGTCAACCGCTTCCCGTACAGCAGTTTCATCTGGCGCGGTAACGACGGCTCGCAGACGCTGGTTCATGTCACACAGGAGTCCGGCTACGTGACGCACATGACAGTGCCCAACGTGCGTGCTCCGATGAATGCGAACTTGCAGGCGGCGATTCACCCCGAGTATCTCCTGCCCACCGGCTACGGCGATGGCGGCGGCGGCGTGACCGACGAGATGCTGGAACGGGCGCGCAGGTTGGGCGATTTGCCCGGCATGCCGTCGATCACCTGGGATCACCCGGAGGCTTTCTTTGAACGGCTGGAGTCGGTGCGCGAGCAGTTGCCTATCCATCAGGGCGAGTGCTACCTGGAGTATCACCGGGGAACGAGCACGACGCACGCGAATCTCAAGGCGACTTTCCGCAAACTGGAACGCGAGCTGCAACTGGCCGAAGCCGTGGCGACGGCCACGGGCAAGAGGCTGGACTGCGAACACGCCTGGAAGCGCCTGGTCTTCGCGCAGTTTCACGACTACATCCCCGGCAGTTCCGTCTGGGACGTTTACCTCGAAGGGCTGCCCGAGCTTGAGGCGGAGGCGGCGGGCCAGCGTGAGCAGGCGCTGCGGGCGCTCACTTCGGACGAGGGCGGCGAATGCCTTTTCAATCCGCACGGCGTGGACGTTCACGCGTGGGTGAAGGTGGAGAGCGCGGAGGAGCCGGTGTTCGTCCACCTGCCCGCCTTGAGCGGGACGCCGGTAGCCGAGGCGCTCGCGCCGTTGCCGTCCCCCGTGAAGATAAAGGGCAAATCTGTCTCCAACGGATTGGTTGAGCTACGCCTGAACGCTTCGGGTTGGATCGACCATCTTGTCTGGGACGGTGTGAACGTCCCGATGAGCGAACCGCTGGGCAAGCTGGTGATTTATCCCGACTACCCGGCCAACTTCGAGGCATGGGACATTGATCGCCACACGTTGTCATTGGGCGAGGTATGCAGCGCCCGGGCGGAGATCACCCCGGTGGTTGAGGGCGAGCATCGCGCCGGATTCCGCGTGACCCGCAAGGTTGGCAAAAACAGCACGGCCAGCTTGAGCTTCATGCTGGAGGGCGGCAGCGGGCTTGTGCATATCGGGGTCGAGCTGGACTGGCAGGAGCCGATGCACTTGCTCAAGCTCTTGTTCCCCACCGGCTACGGGGCCACGAATGCCCGCTTTGGCATTCCCTACGGCAGTGTGCTGCGCGGCCAGGTGTCGGACTCTCTGCGGACGGAGGCGATGTGGGAAGTTCCGTTCAGCCGCTACCTGGCGGTGTTTGACGAGGGCGAGCGCGAAGGGCTCTTCCTTGTCAGCGAGGCCAAGTACGGGGCCACGGTGCGCGATGGCGCGGTCGGCGTCAGCCTCGTGCGCAGCCCCACAGTCACGGGCTACGACGGACACAGTGCCGCCTGGAGCGCGGAGTTGTCGCGTCTCGAAACACCCGGCGCGTACAGCGATCTGGGGACGCACCATATCCGGCTTGCGGTCGGGTGCTACGATACGGAACTGCCGCTGGCGCAACAACCAGCCAGCCTGGCCGACACCTTGTTTACTCCGCCTATGTTCTACACCGGAGAGGCGTTGCCGCCGGTGGTTGAGGCGCTTGAGGGGGCGAATACGCTGGTGCCGTGTTGGGCGAAGCCCTGCGTCGGAGGAGACTGGATACTGCGCTTGCATGAAGTCGGTGGTCGTCGCGGGGTGCTCGGCATTCGGATGGCCGAGGGCTGGTCGGTCGGACAGACCACCATCGGCGAGGATGAGGTGCGCGGCGTGGGCGACCGGATTACCTTCAAGCCCTACGAAGTGGTCAGCCTGAGATTCTCACGCGTAAAAGAGTAGGGCGGAACCATTACCCAGTTTAAAAATTTAAGAATCAATTTGCCATGAACCACACATCGAACCTTTCCGCGAATGTTGCGTCGGAGTCATTTCTTGAGCGGGTGCGCACGGTGCGCGCCAATTACGAGTCGCTGATCGGGCGGCCCAACCCGGTCAACGAAGATTGGGACAATGGCGTTTTCGAGCGCTTTTGCTACCCGGTCGTGACGGCTCGCCATGTGCCGCTGGAGTGGCGTTACGATTTTGACCCGGCACGTAATCCGTTCTTCATGGAGCGGCTTGGCGTCAATGCGGCCTTTAACCCGGGCGCTTTTCTCTGGAACGGAAAGGTATGCCTCGTGGTGCGCGTCGAGGGCTACGACCGCAAGAGTTTCTTTGCCATTGCGCAATCGGACAACGGGATTGATGGCTTCCGTTTCTGGCCGGAGCCGCTTGACCTGCCGGAGATTGAGGGAGAAACCAATGTTTACGACATGCGCATCACAGCTCATGAAGACGGCTGGCACTACGGGGTCTTTTGCGCGGAGTCGCGCGATCCCCGCGCAGCGTCGTCCGATTTGTCCTCGGCTGTGGCTGTGGCCGGTATCGTGAGGACCAAGGACATGAAGCACTGGGAGCGCCTGCCCAACCTTCGGACTCCGGCTTCGCAGCAACGCAACGTGGTCCTGCATCCAGAGTTCATCGACGGGCAGTATGCGTTTTATACCCGTCCGATGGATGGCTTTATCGACGTCGGCAGTGGCGGTGGCATCGGCTGGACGCTCTGCCCGGACATTACCACCGGTAAGACCGGGCCGGAGCGTATCATCGAGGAGCGCGCCTACCACACAGTCAAGGAGTCGAAAAACGGGCAGGGCCCGGCCCCGCTGAAAACCCCCGCAGGCTGGCTGCACATGGCCCACGGGGTGCGGGCTTGCGCGTCCGGTTTACGCTATGTGCTCTACGCTTTCATGACTGCGCTGGATGACCCCTCCAGGGTCATTGCGCGTCCGGGCGGCTACTTCCTCGCACCCTTTGGCGAGGAGTTCAGCGGCGATGTCTCCAATGTGACTTTCACCAACGGTTGGGTGCAACTGCCCGATGAACCCCGCACGGTTTTGCTCTACTACGGGAGTTCCGATACGCGCTGCCATGTCGTTCGCACGACACTGGAGCAACTGGTGGACTGGTGCCTGAATACCCCCCCGGACGCACTTAGCACACGCCGCTCGCTGGAGCAGCGGTTTGATCTGATTCGGCGGAACGCGACACTCGGTCTTAAGTAGAGAGTCTCGGGACCGGTTATCTTGCCAATCGCATCCGCGTGGGTGCGGAAGAGAGCGTGTGCCCCTCGCAGACGCCGTTGCTTTCTTTAATGGTCAGTTGCTTTGTATGCTACAATACCTCTGGGCAAGCCGTCCATTTTTCTCGTGGGGCAAGAAGCGGGGCGCTGGATTTACCTGAATCTGGGTGGATTTTCTTGGCCTTAGGATCTTGCAAGAGGATTCTCTCCGGCCTCGATCATAAGCAAAAACCGCTCAAATAAAGTGGTCGGGGTGAGAGGATTCGAACCTCCGACCCTCTGCTCCCAAATCAGTTTATTTTTATTCTTATTTCATTGTTTATAAATATTTAATGAATTTATACGTAGCTCATGGTTTGACTGTTGCCTAAAATAATGCCTAAAACTCGGGTATGGCTCGCCCCAAAAAAGATGAACGTTTCAGGGTTACGCTTATCACAGCAGCATCGGGGCGCAAGTTGTGGCGGCTTGATGGGTACTGGCCCGATGGTAGGCGTGAGCGTAAGCGGTTTAAGATCAAGGCAGACGCCTACGAATATCGGGCCAAGATTGAAAATGAGGCCAGTGGGCAGGTGGCGGACTATCAACTTCAGCGAACATCACTGAGCCGGGAGGAACTCAGTGATGCCGAAGTAGCCCGCGGCCTGACCAAGGGAAGGGCTCTGGGCGAAATCGTCTCCCATTACCTCAAACTGGAGGAAACCGTTAGTGCCCGGATGCACCTGTCGCTGGATCAGGCGGTGGAGTATCTGCTCAAGCATTACCGTCCCGAGTTGGAGGAGGTGTCTGTCACGACCGCCATTACCCGTTTTCTCGGGGGGAAGGAGCATGCCCGTCCCAAGACTCTCTCTCATTATGAGTCCTCTCTGAAGCTTCTGCAACGGCTTGACCCGAACACTCTGGTCCACCGGATCGGTCTTCGGGAACTGGAGTCGTTGCTGAGTAAGTATAAGAACCTCAACACCCAGAAGACATATCGGCGGGGTCTGAACACCTTTTTCAACTGGTGCGTACGGCGGCATCACTGTCTTGAGAACCCTTGTTCACGCCTGGACTCCCTGCCTGCGGACTCCTCGCCGGTGAGGATCCTGAGGTTTGAGGAGGTCCGGAGGCTGCTACGGGCAGCCTTGCTCTATCAGGAGGGAATCATGGCTCCGGTGGTGGCGATTGGAATCTTTGCCGGGTTGCGTCCGAGTGAGATTGAAGATCTGAAGCCGAGCAACATCAGGGACGAGTTCATCGTTGTTACCGGGGGCAAGCTTCGTCGCAAGATGAACCGTCGTGTACCCTTGCCTGATATCCTAAAAAACTGGTTATCCAAGTATCCCTTTGACGGTTTACCTGCGGGAAGCACCTACAAAATGAAGTCTCTCAAAAAGGCTACGGGTGCCGAGGTATGGGTTCAGGACATCATCCGCCACACTTCGATCAGTTACCAGTTGGAGCGTGACCGGGACGAGGCTCACACGGCCTTCAACAACGGGACCTCCCGTGCGATGATCGACAGCCATTACCGGGATGTGGTTGAAGACCCTCAGGAGGTGGAGGCTTACTGGTCCCTGACACCGGAGTCTCTGGAGGGGGTCGAGGTCGAGCTGCCCGCCGGTCAGGGCTTTGATGACTGGCCCACAGACAAGGTGTTGTCTCGGCTGGTGTGGGAGAAGCCTCTGCGGGCACTCGGGGCGGAGTTGGGGGTCTCCGACAACGCGGTGCGCAAGCGTTGTCTTGCGAGGGGGATCGAGCTTCCGAAGAATGGTTACTGGCAGCGTCAGCATGCCCGGGAGAGGTTCGGGCGAGGCTGACCCACATTCTTCGGCTCCGGCGTTCCGGGCCTGCCGCAAGTCTGTGTCACCCCGATGGGGGAGGGGGGGCACGGTTTGGTTGGAGGGCCGCATGGCTGACGCCGGGCGACACAGGAGGGCGGAGTCTTGTGTGTTAGTAGGGGAGTCCGATTGTGGAGAATGTCT